>NZ_QTZH01000019.1:0-52392 GCF_003462585.1 Ruminococcus sp. OM04-4AA
CTTCAACTGCTACAATATCATCAGCAACTAATACATAATCGGTATGTCCCATATCCCCGATTGCGTAACCTCTGCCGTATAACTTCGGATTGACAAGTTTTACTTTCTGTTCATACTTGAAATGCTTTTCGCCAGCCTGCACAGGAATTTCCACCACAACATTTTCGCCTTTCTGTATGTCAGAATAAAGGTTATAGCTTCGTCTGGCTAAGACCCTGCGGTTATTTTTATCTCTTTCAAAGACTGGCTCGCTTTCGCCTGCAAATTCAAGAGTTCCAAAAGACTGTGTCATATCTGGCACGACATATTTCATTTCCATATTGTTTTACCTCGTTTCTTTCTATATTTGATAAGTTTTTTAATTGTGATTTCTTATTCTGGCGGTTTGGGAAGTACCAGCAATCCCCCAGATAGTAAAGGGTAAAATCAATGCTTACGCACCCTTGACTATCCGTGTTCTTGCAGGTTGTAGGCAGACAAGCCAGAATAAGCAAAAATCTGCCGTTTGACAGCTTCGGCGGAGAGCGTGATTTTTCTTTCCTCATACCGTTACCGCCTTATGATTTCTTCATTTTACGGCGTTTGTAAAGATATGTTCCAGCCAGTCCACCAGCAGACGCAAGCAACATCACGATAAATGCCATTACATTTGTACTGTCGCCCGTTTTGGGACTGTCGCTAGGTCTGCTAGGCTTTTCTGGTGTCGGTGGTGTTTCGGGTTTCTCTGGTTCTTCTGGCTTTTCCTTAAAGGTAATCGTCTGTCCCTTATCCTCAATATTCTTATGTTCGGTAACTTTCTTCGGTTCGTCTGGATTGCTTAAATCGTACAATTCCTCAAAAGTTACAAGCTGTTTGCTGTCAAGAGAAGTAGCGTCAAAGGTAAAGGCAACTTCCACTTTCATAGCTTCGCTGTCAGCGGTAAAGGTATAATCACTTTCCACACGCTTTCCATTGATAAGAAGTTCTGCATTTTCTTCTTTCAACATCTGCCAGCCCACAAGTTTGTACTGTGTACCGATTTCTAAGCCCTCTAAGGTTACGGTATCAATGATTGTTACCTCTTTTTCAGCTTCAAGCTCTTTGTTGCCGTCTTTATCGGTAGCGGTTGTATGTATCTTGATGATACGCTCTGTGATAAGTACCGTCTGCCCGTCGTCCTTAATGTCTTTATGCTCCGCAACTTTTACGGGTTCGTCTGAATTGCTCAAATCGTATAATTCCTCGAATGTTACCAGATTTTTACCGCCAAGCTCGGACGCATTGAATGTATATGTAATTTCTATTTTCATTTCCTCATCATCAGCGACAAAGGTATAGTCATTTTCTACACGCTTTCCGTCAATGACAAGCTCGGCGTTTTCTTCCTTTAACATCTGCCAACCTTTGAGCTGATATTTTGAGCCTTTTGTAAGTCCGTCTAATTTGACCGTATCAACGATTGTTACCTCTTTTCCTGCAAGGATAGTCTTTTCGCCGTCCTTGCTGGTCGCTGTGGTATGGATAGAGATTTCTTTTTCGTATTCATCAGTCAGCGTCCCTAAATCAATCACAAGGTTATTTCTTGATACCACGATTTCAAAAGGTGGGATAAGTTCAAAGCCTTTGTTACTATCACAACGCATTTCTTCAATGATGTAGGTATCATAAGGTAATGCACCCTTGCTGTCGTCTGGTTCAGAAGTTCCAAACCACACACCGTCCTCGCTGGTCTTTCCTGCGTTGGTATTATGCTTATGAGAAGCCCATTCAGCAGAAGTGGAGAATTGCCCGTTATCATCAGTTACCACGACGTGATTTTCGCCCGTTGTCTTGCTTGTGATCCTAAAAGGAACATCAGCAAGACGCTTGTGTGTGCCTGCACCGATTTTTACACCCTCAATATCTCCACGCTTAATCTGATTATAGATAGAATGGGCTTTTTCGGTTAAGTCCACGATTTTTCCATTTTCTGTGATTGTAAAATCAATCGGCTTTGCACCGTCAGTTAAGTAACCGTCGGGAGCTTCACTCTCAACGATACGGAATTTTCCATAAGGTAAGAGGTCAGAAGAAGTAGAAGCGACACCCTCAATATCTGTACGAATTGTCTTTACCACTTCATTTTTCTTGTATAACTTGCCCTCAACCAATACTGCATTATCATTTAAGGAAATGATGTCAAAGGCAGTATCTTTCAAAGTGGCACTTCCTTGTGGCTTTGTATCGCCCGTTTCTAAATCTCGTTTCTGAATTTTGACACCGCCACGGATAACCTTGTCTGATACGGAAAACTGGTTACTTCCAGATAATACGGCAAGGTCGCCGTCCTCGGTAATCTGTGTTGCATATAAGCCTTTTATCTGTTCGGACTTATCGCCAGCCTGCATATATGCACCCTCTAACAAGTAGCCGTTTGGAGCTTTTGTTTCTTCTACGGTTAGTGTTCCAAGTGGAAGAACCGCCTTGCCGTCCTGCATATAGAAGCTGTCGCCAGATACTTTGTATGTGTCCGCTAATTTTGTGATGTAATGAGTTGTCCCGTCGCTGTCTGTTTCAGCGATTGTCTTTGTAACCCATGTACGAGTAGCTTCGGCAGGGAGATTGTCTTTATTGTAGAAGCCAGCATAATACTTCCATGTAAATTCCGCACCTGCTAAAGAAGCGTTCCCTTGCGGATTGTCTTTCTGTGTTTCCATATCAATCTTGAAAAGCTCAATCAAAGTGTCCGTTACTTTTGGCGTATCTGATACTTTCAAAATTGCTGTCTTTCCAACTTCAACCTTTAAGGAATATACAGTTTTATCCACTTTATATCCTGCTGGTGCGTATAATTCCTTGATATAGACTGTGCCTGCTTTTACCTCTGCAATATCTGTGTTTCCGTTTTCATCAGTCGTAAGGGTGGCAAGCTGTTTTGTGCAGTCTTTATCAGAAAAGACACCGTATGTTGCACCAGCGATTGAGTAATTCCCGTTACCGTCTGTGATGCTGGCATTACTGGAAACCTTTTGCAGTTTCGTATTTCCGACATTCAGTTTCGCCCAGAATTGTCCCAATTCCTGCCCCTCGCCAGATAGATATAACCGCCACATTCATAGCGTCCTTTATTTTCTTTGACAAAGGCTTTCGCACCAGAGAAAACTTCGTCCTGCGTAGCCTTTGGAATTTCATCATAAGAAGCTCGCACGTTATCACATTGCCAGCCAAGATGTACGCTCAATCTCTGCCAGACTACAAGCTGTCTTAAAAGATAAGCGTGATTTTTGCTTATTCCGCTGTGGCTGTCTGTGTACTGTTTTACATATTCGATAGATAAGGCAACGTCGCTTATCTGGTCGGCACTCATACGGGTGCTTACGTCAGCTCTGGTCTTGTAACCATTCTTAAAGTCTGTGTTGATGTCAATACAGTAAGCGTCCTCGCCCTCAACGGTCAAATGTCCCTCATTAAAGGTAGAACCAATTGAACCGTCATTCATTACTTTTTCAACGATACCGACACGCTCTTTTGACTCCGTCCAGTATTGCTTACTTTCTGCATGAACGGGTGTAGTCGGTAAAGCAGTAACGACAGTTGCAAGAGCTAAGAAGCCCGTACACAATCGTTTCCATGTCTTTTTCATAAATCTAATGCTCCTTTCATTTTGGGTATAAAAATAGACGCTCATTTCTGAACGTCTACATTACTGAAAGGCTTGTCCTCTCACACATATTCTATTTTAATAGGTACAACAGTTGCCTTTCTCCTTGTATTTTCGTTGTTTTCATCACTTGCGTTATCTACAACCCCCATGGCCTGCATCAAGCATGATAGAATAAGACATATAATCACCTCATTATTTTGTGCTTCTATATATTATATGAAAGCGTGCATTGCCTGTGAAACGTCAAAAAATGCCGGCTGCGATAATACAGCCGACATTTCAAAAAGTTCTATTCATGTGAGTGTTTATCAGTTTCAGAAGAATCAGAAGTTTCTCCATCCGCTTCTTCTGTATCTGTTCTTTCAGGAAGATAAACATGTACCGTTTCTACGCGGTTCTTATCCAACTTCTCGACCACCAGACGAATTCCATCTTCAGTGACAACTTCATCACCCATCTGAGGTAAACGGTCCAGATGTTCGATGATCAGTCCTCCGAGAGAATCATAATCCTCAGAGTCAAGTTCTGTATGTAAGTGATCGTTCACATCATCCAGACTCATGGAGCCTTCGATAATATATTCATGATCAGAAATCTCTTTGATCAGTTCATCTTCATTCTCATCATATTCATCATGGATCTCACCAACAATCTCTTCCAGAATATCCTCCAAAGTGATGAGTCCTGCCATCTCACCGTATTCATCCAGAACAATTGCAATATTAAAAGTAGAATCTCTCATCTCTACAAGAAGTTCAGAGATATCTTTGAACTCATAAGTGAAATGAGGTTTTCTTAAGAATCCCGGATATTGAACGGTGTATCATGATCATAAAGAAGCAGATCCTTCATGTTAATAATACCGACAACGTTATCCTGTGTCTCTTCGTAAACAGGAAGTCTTGTGAATTTGTCTTCACGGAAAATATCAATCAATTCATCGAAGGTACTATTGACATCAGCAAATGTAACATGTACGCGAGGAACCATAATATCTTTCGCCTTGGCATCGCCGAGATCGAATACATTGTAGATCATCTCTTTTTCATCAGACTCGATTACACCATCCTCATGGCTGACATCCACAATTGTACGAAGTTCTTCTTCTGTCATAGCTTTGTTCGCTGCATCTGGATCTACGCGAAGGATCAGCATGATTCCGCGGGAAAACAAGTTAATGATGAAAATAACCGGAGTCATGACCGTCATAAAAAACTTGATGACCGGAATATAACGAAGCGTAAGTTTCTCAGCGTTGATCGTTGCATAATTCTTCGGTGTAATCTCTCCAAATACAAGGATTGCCACTGTCAGAATCAGTGTAGCGATGCTGACCATGTATCCGCCAAATGAATAAGCAAGGGTTGTGGCAAGAGAAGATGCTGAAACATTCACAATATTATTACCGATCAGAATTGCACTGAGCATCTTTGCTGTGTGATTCTCTGTGATATCAAGAGCCAGAGCCGCCCGTTTGTTCCCACCGTCTGCGAGAGAACGGAGTTTAATCTTATTCACTGACATCAGCGCAGTCTCGGTTGATGAAAAAAATGATGAAAACAATAGTAAAATTAACAGTATAATTAATAGGTACGTGTCACCTGCGTCCACTTTAAATATTCACTCCTTTGATTAAAAAATGTGCCTCTAAAGAGGCTTGGTTAATTTTAGATATACGCATTCATTATACATGGTTTATTAGTGTTTGGCAAGGCAATATACTTTACTTTATGAAGTGGGTGGTGTATGATGTTGATGACTGATAAGAATATTTAATACTATTATATAGAAGAAACGGAGTATAGATATGGAATTATACAATAGATTGTGCACTATTACAAAACAGGAAAATGTAATGAAAGATGAGCCGATGAAGAAACATACAACATTTCGTATTGGTGGTCCGGCAGATTATTTCGTGACACCTGAATCAAAGGAAGAGATCCAGGCAATTGTTGAGTTATGCAAAAAGGAGAAAATCCCATATTCAGTGATTGGAAACGGAAGTAATCTTCTTGTTGGAGATAAGGGATATCGTGGCGTAATTCTTCAGATTTTTAAGAAAATGAATCAGATCAGGGTAGAAGAGAACAAGATTTATGCCGGTGCGGGCGCACTTCTGTCGAAGATCGCGGCAACAGCACTGTCAGAATCTCTGACAGGTTTTGAATTTGCTGCCGGGATTCCGGGAACATTAGGCGGAGCCGTTCGCATGAATGCGGGTGCATACGGTGGAGAGATGAAGCAGGTTCTTGAGAGCGTGAAAGTGATGACAGCAGATGGCGGATTCCTTACGATTCCTGTAGAAGAGATGGGACTTGCTTACCGGACAAGTGTGGTAGAACAGAAGAATTATATTGTTCTTGAAGCAGTGATTTCTCTTGAAAAAGGAAATCCGGAGAAAATTAAAGAAGTGATGGATGATCTGAAAGAAAAAAGAGTGACAAAGCAGCCATTAGAGTATGCAAGTGCAGGAAGTACATTTAAGCGTCCAGAAGGATATTTCGCAGGAAAACTGATCGGAGATGCAGGACTTCGCGGATTCAGGGTCGGAGATGCACAGGTCTCTGAAAAGCATTGCGGTTTCGTGATCAACAGAGGAAATGCAAGCGCAGCAGAGATTATGGAACTGATGCGTCAGGTAGAAGATAAAGTAGAAGAAAATTCAGGAGTCCGCCTGGAAGCGGAAGTAAGAAGAATAGGAGAGTTTTGATATGCGTTTTGTTATCGTAACAGGGATGTCAGGAGCCGGAAAAACAACAGCACTTAAGATGCTTGAGGATATGGGATATTTCTGTGTGGATAATCTGCCAATCGCAATGTTTCCTGGATTTGTGCAGATGATCGAGAATTCAGAAACTCCAATGAAGAAAGTGGCATTGGGAGTCGATGTGCGAAGCGGACAGGATATTTCCGGATTAGAGAAAGATCTTGAGCAGATGGATCAAAAGGGGATCAAATATGAGATTCTGTTTCTGGACGCAAAGGATTCTGTACTTGTAAAGCGATACAAAGAAACGAGAAGACAGCACCCTCTGAGCGGATCGGGACGTGTGGATACCGGTATTGCGAAAGAACGTGAGAAGACCGCATTTTTGAAAATGAAGGCAACGTATATTCTTGATACAAGTAAGATGCTGACGAGAGAACTGAAGATTGAACTTGAGAAGATTTTTGTGAAAGGTGAGAGCTTTTGCAACCTCTATATCACAGTAATGTCCTTTGGTTTTAAATACGGAATTCCGCAGGACGCAGACCTTGTATTCGATGTGCGTTTTCTTCCGAATCCGTACTATATTGATACATTGAAAGAAAAAACAGGAAATGATCCGGAAGTCCAGGATTATGTCATGCAGAATGATAAGGGACCGATTTTCCTTGAAAAATTAAAAGACATGGTTGAATTTCTGATTCCAAATTATATTTTGGAGGGAAAAAACCAGCTTGTGATCGCAATTGGATGTACCGGCGGAAAGCATAGATCTGTAACGCTGGCGAATGCGTTATATCACACGCTTGAGACCGAGGAAAGTTATGGTGTCCGTATTGAACATCGTGATATTGGGAAGGATAGTATCACAAAGAGAAAGTAAAAGGTGGAAAATATGTCATTTTCTGGAAAAGTGAAGGAAGAGCTTGCAAGGAACATCAGTTCAGCCAGACATTGCCAGATTGCGGAACTGACGGCTTTTATTGGCATGTGCGGGACTGTTGTAATCAATAGTTTTGACCGGTGCAGTATCAAGATTCGTACAGAAAACATTTTAGTTGCAAGAAAGGTCTTTACATTAATAGAAAAAACATTTAATATAAGGAGTGATATTTCCGTTCGGAGGAATATAAAGAAGCAGACAGAGAACTATTCCGTTATCGTAAAAAAACATGAAGATGCGATACGTATCTTACAGGCTACGAAGATGATGGGGGAACAGCAGGAGAATGCGGAAGAGTTGCATGCCGTGAATCCGATGATTGTTCAACAGGTTTGTTGTCGAAGAGCATTTCTCCGCGGAGCGTTTCAGGCGTCCGGATCTATGAGTGATCCGAACAAGGCATATCATTTTGAGATTGTCTGTTCCACAGAAGAGATGGCACATCAGATCTGTGACCTGATCTGCAGTTTTTCTATGGACGCAAAGATCGTGCTCAGAAAGAAGTCGTATGTTGTTTACCTGAAAGAAGGAGCACAGATAGTAGATATTTTGAATATCATGGAGGCACATGTCTCATTAATGGAACTTGAGAATGTAAGAATTCTCAAAGAGATGAGAAATTCTGTGAACAGAAAAGTGAATTGTGAAACTGCCAATATTAATAAAACAGTATCAGCAGCAGTGAAACAGCTGGAAGATATTACATATTTGAGAGATCAGATAGGATTTGAGAATATACCGAAAGGATTAGTCGAGGCTGCTCTTGCCCGTCTCGAGCATCCGGAAGCAACACTGAAGGAACTGGGAGAATCCCTGAATCCTCCGGTTGGAAAATCGGGTATCAACCACAGGCTGCGTAAGCTGAGTGAGATGGCAGACAAAGTTCGGCAAGAACAAGGAGGATTATTATGATTAAGACATCTGTTGTAGTGAAAGCGGACCCAGGGTTTGATGGACGGCCGATCGCCCTTCTCGTACAGGAAGCCAGCCAGTATGCAAGCAAAGTGTACATTCAGGTAGCCGAGAAGAACATCAATGCAAAGAGTATTATGGGTATGATGAGTCTGAATCTGATCGGAGGCGAGGAGATTACCGTTGTGACAGACGGCGAGGACGAGCAGAAAGCAGCTGAAGGCATTAAGACATTTTTTGCTAACGTATAATAACAATAAGATGGTAATTGAAGTCACAGAGAGATAACCAAGTGATTACAAATGAATATAGAGGGGCTGTACTTTGAAGAGGAGTACAGCCATCTTTTTCTATGGGGGAGAGTTTGCAGCTGATGTGAACACAAATGATTTTTGAATAAGGAGGTATTTGTTTATGAAAAGAATGCTATTTGTTTACAATCCGAATTCAGGAATGGGACTTCTGAAGCCGAAACTTTCAGATGTGATTGACACTTTTGTGAAGGGCGGATATGAGGTGACGGTTTATCCTACACAGAGAAGTCAGGATGCTGTAAGAAAAGTCAGTGAGTACACAGAAGAATATGATCTCGTGACATGTAGTGGCGGAGATGGTACATTGGATGAAGTCGTGACCGGTATGATGATGCGAGAAAATAAGACGCCGATCGGATATATTCCGGCCGGAACGACGAATGATTTTGCAAGTAGTCTGCATATTTCCAAGAATATGCTGGAGGCCGCAGATACAATTGTAACAGGAACACCATTTTCTTTTGATATCGGTCAGTTTAACGATGACTACTTCGTATATATTGCAGCCTTCGGCATTTTCACAGACGTGTCATATGAGACGAAGCAGAGCATGAAGAATATTCTTGGTCATATGGCTTATATTCTGGAAGGAACCAAGAGACTGTTCAATATTCCGTCTTATAAGATCAAAGTCATACATGACGGAGAGACGATTGAAGATGAGTTTATCTTTGGAATGGTGACAAATTCACGCTCTGTAGGAGGATTCAAAAGAATCACAGGAGAAAATGTTATTTTTGATGATGGTGTTTTTGAGGTGACACTCTTTAAAACACCAAAGAATCCAGTCGAGTTGAACGAACTGCTTGGGGCAATTGTGATGCGTCAGATTAATTCAGACAGAATATACTCCTTCAAGAGTGGTGAAGTCCGTTTTGAATCTGTTGAGGCAATTCCATGGACGCTGGATGGAGAATACGGCGGTACTCATGAAGAAGTTGTAATTAAGAATAAAAATCAGGCACTTCAGATTATGGTCAAGGAAGAAGCCGTAGAAGATCTGAGTGAACAGTTGGTGGAAGCAGAGGAAGTCTGAACACATAATCTGAAATATTTTCAGTGATATTTTAGAAAATCACCCCTTTTTTGAATTTGAAGCTTGTTGAACAATCGCCGCAAACCGCGTAAAATCAAGGGAAAACGGCAATTTGAAAGAAAAATAATAATTTTTTGAAAAAATTAAAAAAAGGGGTTGCATTTTCTGAAAGCCTGGTATATAATAACTATTGTCTTGTGGCGGTAACAAAAAAGACACAGACGAAAATGAATAAGGCTCCGTGGTCAAGCGGTCAAGACGCTAGCCTCTCACGCTGGAATCAGGGGTTCGATTCCCCTCGGAGTCACTGAAAGAAGCTCGTATTTACGAGCTTTTTTTGTGCTTTGAAAATCTTTTAGCAAATTAAAAAGTGGGTGATATTATGCAAGTAACTTATATTGATCACAGTGGATTCATGGTTGAGTCTGGATCGTGCTATTACATTTTTGACTATTATAAAGGTGAACTGCCAAAGCTTGATAAAGACAAGGAAGTAATTGCCTTTTGCAGTCATTTTCATCAGGATCATTTTAATCCGCAGATTTTTCAAATCCTTAAAGATATGGGGCTGAATTATCAGGCGGTTCTGGCGAAGGATATCAACAAAAGAAAGTATCCGACAGGTGTGAAGATCACAACTGCTTATCATGATGAAAGTTATACTCTTGATAACGGCACACAAGTCAGTACGCTGCTCTCTACCGATAGTGGAGTTGCTTTTATTGTAAAAACAAAGGACAGTACAATTTATCATGCTGGTGATCTGAATGACTGGTATTGGGAGGGGGAACCGGATGCGGATAATCGCCAAATGACATCCAGGTATCGCGCAGAGATTGATAAGTTGAAAGGCATTCATTTCGATGCTGCGTTTGTTCCGCTTGATCCAAGACAGGAAGACCACTATGCGGATGGGATGATTTATTTTCTGGAAAATGTAGAGTGTGAAGCTGTTTTTCCGATGCATTATTGGGATGATCCGAAAGTCATTGACAGATTTATTGCGGAATATCCAAAATATAAATCACGAATCAGAAATACAGAGTTAGCAAAAGGAGAAAAGTGCGGTTATACCGAATAAATAATTATTGGTTATATTGTACAAAAATAAGAACAATCCACAGAGGGCAGAAGAAACCCTTGTGAAAATGTTAACGATAATTGTAACTGCGTACTGTTTTTTATGCAAAACATAAGATTGTCATTTATAAATTAATACGCTATAATATAGAAGAATTCTAAATAAATAATTCCTGATGGTTTTCACGGACGTCAGGATCTTTAAGAATTGGAGGAAAGAAATATGTTAGTATCAGCTACAGAAATGCTTCAGAAAGCAAAAGCAGGCCACTACGCAGTAGGACAGTTCAATATCAACAATCTTGAGTGGACAAAGGCTATTCTTACAACAGCACAGGAACTCAACTCACCAGTTATCCTTGGTGTATCTGAGGGTGCAGGAAAATATATGACAGGATATAAGACTGTTGTAGGTATGGTAAACGGAATGATGGAAGAACTTGGAATTACAGTTCCGGTTGCTCTTCACCTTGACCACGGCAGCTATGAAGGATGCCTGAAATGTGTAGAAGCAGGATTTTCATCTATCATGTTCGACGGATCTCATTATCCGATCGAAGAGAATGTTGAGAAGACAAAAGAACTCGTTAAGATCGCTCATGACAAAGGAATGTCAATCGAGGCAGAGGTTGGATCCATCGGTGGAGAAGAAGATGGAGTTATCGGAAGAGGCGAGTGTGCTGATCCGGAAGAGTGTAAGAGAGTAGCTGATCTGGGAATCGATTTCCTGGCAGCAGGTATCGGTAACATTCATGGTAAATATCCGGCAAACTGGGAAGGATTAAGCTTCGAGACTCTGGACGCTATTCAGCAGCGTACAGGAGATATGCCACTCGTACTTCACGGTGGTACAGGTATCCCGGAAGATATGATCAAGAAAGCAATCTCTCTTGGAGTTGCTAAGATCAACGTTAATACAGAGTGTCAGCTTTCTTTTGCAGCAGCTACACGTAAGTATGTTGAAGAAGGAAAAGATCTTGAGGGTAAAGGATTTGACCCACGTAAACTTCTCAAACCAGGCGCAGACGCAATCATGGAAACAGTAAAAGAGAAGATGGAGTTATTCGGATCTGTCGGAAAAGCCTGAGAAGAACTTTTTTAAAAAGCACTTGCGTTTTAAAGCAAGTTGAGGTATACTGACTCACGTAGACAGAACAAGGGCGTTCCAATTATAATTGGAGTGCCCTTTTTTATGTATTAGGAAAGTCCTTTCCTAATACATAAAAAACGCTCCGCTAAGGATGCGCACTGTGGCGTACAAGGTAGATGTCGCAAGCGACCGCCGCAGGCGCCAAAATGTGCCAAGGCACATTCTTTGTTATCCCTTGGGAAATGATCCGCATGATTGAATCAGATTGAATTTAATGAAATTAGATTTCATCCGACTGGATCAGACGGATGATTTCCTGAGAGGTGATCTATCAAAAGGGTTCCCGTAGTGAAATCGAGTTATTGCTCATTGCAGTGGGCGGTAATCGGAGGATTAAGAGAAAAGGAAGGTATAGGATATGAGCACAGAATTATTCAATGTAGCTGACATCTTTGGAGAGAACGTATTTAACGATACTGTTATGCAGGAGCGTCTGCCAAAGAAAGTTTACAAGAATCTGAGAAAGACAATTGAAGAAGGAAAAGACCTGGATCTCGAGACAGCAGATGTTATTGCTCACGAGATGAAAGAATGGGCAATTGAAAAAGGAGCGACTCACTATACACATTGGTTCCTGCCACTTACAGGAGTTACAGCAGAGAAGCATGATTCCTTTATCTCAGCTCCGCTTCCAAGTGGAAAAGTTCTGATGACTTTCTCAGGAAAGGAATTGATCAAAGGTGAGCCGGATGCATCTTCATTCCCGTCAGGAGGACTGAGAGCAACATTCGAGGCAAGAGGATATACAGCATGGGATTGTACATCACCGGCATTCGTAAGACAGGATGCAGGCGGAGCTACACTTTGTATCCCAACAGCATTCTGCTCCTATACAGGAGAGGCACTGGATCAGAAGACACCGTTGCTTCGTTCTATGGAAGCTATCAATAAAGAAGCATTAAGACTTCTTCGTTTATTTGGAAATACAACATCTAAGAAGGTTACTCCATCTGTTGGAGCAGAGCAGGAGTACTTCCTTGTAGATGCAGAGAAGTTTGAAGAAAGAAAAGACCTGATCTACACAGGACGTACACTTTTTGGAGCAATGCCTCCGAAAGGACAGGAGCTTGACGATCATTACTTCGGAACAATCCGTCAGAGAATCGCATCTTTCATGAGAGATGTAAATATCCAGCTTTGGAAGGTGGGTGTTCCATCAAAGACACAGCATAACGAGGTTGCACCGGCACAGCATGAGCTGGCTCCGATTTATACAGAAGCTAATATCGCTGTAGATCAGAATCAGCTGACAATGCAGACATTGAAGAGAGTAGCTTGTCAGCATGGGCTGAAATGTCTGCTTCACGAGAAACCGTTCGCAGGAGTTAACGGATCCGGTAAGCACAACAACTGGTCTATTACTACAGATGATGGAATCAATCTTCTCGAACCAGGTAAGACACCTCATGAGAATACACAGTTCCTTCTTGTACTTGCCTGCATTATGAAAGCGGTTAATGTACATGCAGATCTGCTCAGAGAATCTGCAGCTGATCCGGGAAATGATCACAGACTTGGAGCAAATGAGGCACCTCCGGCAATTATCTCTATCTTCCTTGGAGAGCAGCTTGAGGATGTTGTTGAGCAGCTGATCAGCACAGGAGAAGCTACACACAGTTTAAAAGGTGGAAAGCTGGAAACAGGTGTAAGTACACTTCCTGACCTGTTCAAAGATGCAACAGACAGAAACAGAACATCACCGTTTGCATTTACAGGAAATAAGTTCGAGTTCCGTATGGTTGGATCAAGAGATTCTATCGCAAACCCGAATATCGTACTGAACACAATCGTTGCGGAAGCATTTGCAGATGCATGTGATATTCTTGAGAAAGCAGATGACTTTGATCTTGCAGTACATGATCTGATCAAAGAATACCTGACAGAGAACCAGAGAATCATCTTCAACGGAAACGGATACTCTGACGCGTGGGTTGCAGAGGCTGAGAGAAGAGGACTTCCGAACATTAAGTCTATGGTTGAAGCAATTCCGGCAATCACAACAGACAAGGCTGTAGAATTGTTTGAGAGATTCAGCGTATTTACAAAAGCAGAGCTTGAGTCCCGTGCAGAGATTCAGTATGAGGCATATGCTAAGGCAATCAATATTGAAGCCCGTACTATGATCGATATGGCAAGCAAACAGTTCCTGCCGGCATTTATCAAGTATACAAAGACACTGGCAGATACAATTAATGCTGTGAAGGCAGCAGGTGTTGATGCGACAGTTCAGACAGAGGCACTTAAGGAAGTAAGTGCTCTGATGGCTGAGACAAAGGTAGCGCTTGATAGGCTTGTAAAAGTGACAGGTGAGGCAGCAGCAAAAGAAGAAGGCGAAGTACAGGCTACATACTATCATACAGAGGTTGTTCCGGCTATGGATGCACTCCGCACACCGGTTGACAAACTTGAGATGATCGTGGATAAAGAAGCCTGGCCAATGCCATCTTACGGAGATCTGATTTTCGAGGTATAAAATACATTACAGAAAAGTAATTTGAAGTAAATGATTGGAAGTCATTATTCGGATAAAGAGTCTGGATAATGGCTTCTTTTTGCTCCGAAAATCGGGAAAGCTGCATGACTATTTCATGCAAGAAAGCAAAAATTATTGTATAATGAGAAGTGGTTCGTGCAGCTTGAGCGTATTCTGCACGAATGAGAAAAAGAAAGAGTGGAATAAAAATGCAGTCAGAAGCAGAACTTAGAAGTTTATTATCAAGAATAGATCACCGGGGATATCCGGCTTATAAAGATACAAAAGGACAGTACCGATTTCCGGGATATGTTTTATCGATCGATCACGTACAGGGAGATCCGTTTGCGTCACCGTCAAAGGTAAGTGTACTGGTGAGTGGAAAGACAGCAGGATTCCCACAGGAATTATATTGTGGAAAATGTCAGAGAATCGCACTTCAGGATGAATTGCTGCGCCAGTTTGGAAGAAGGGCAGAGAGGTTTGCATTCAAGGCGAAAGGTTCAGGTAAGAGCGGACTGATCTCTGTCAGCAGATGCGGACAGGAAGTTTTGGAGAGAACAGCGTGTCAGATCCAGCCGGAGAACGGAAACATCCTTCTGAGAATGGAAATCGGATTTCCGGCAAATGGACGAACGATCAATGCAAGAGAATTAGAGAAGATTTTATTTGATTTTGTTCCGGAGTGTGTAAAGGCATCCTTGTTTTATAAGAATCTGGATGCAAAAAGATTGAGAAGAATCGTAGATCTGGCAGAAGATCAGGAGTATATCCGTAAAGAACTTCCGAAACGTGGTTTGTGTGTTTTCGTGGCAAACGGAAGTGTACTGCCAAGGGAATCCGGAATTTCATCCAGGCCGATGCGTGACGGAATTGCCTTCCAGTCTCCGACGGAGCAGGAAGTGACACTGGAACTTCCACATAAAGGAAAGATTACCGGTATGGGAATCCGTAAGGGGATTACTTTGATCGTCGGTGGAGGTTATCACGGAAAGTCAACACTTTTGAAAGCTCTGGAGCTTGGAGTGTACAATCACATCGCAGGGGATGGAAGAGAGTATGTGATCACAGATGCGACAGCAGTGAAATTGCGCGCGGAGGATGGAAGAAGTATCCAGAAGACAGATATTTCCATGTTCATCAACGATCTTCCGAACGGAAAGATACGACATCATTCTGTACAGAAGATGCAAGTGGAAGTACTTCACAGGCGGCAAATGTGATCGAAGGAATTGAGGCCGGAACATCCCTGTTCTTGATTGATGAAGATACGAGTGCAACGAACTTCATGATCCGTGATGAGCTGATGCAGCGTGTGATCCACAGAGAGATGGAGCCGATCACGCCATTTATTGAAAGAATCAGAGAATTGTATGAAAATTATGGAATCTCGACAGTGATCGTTGCAGGAAGTTCGGGAGCTTATTTCCATATCGCAGACAGTATTATCCAGATGGATCGTTATGTTCCGAAAGATATTACAGTACTGGCGAAAAAAGAAGCAGAGAACTTCCCGCAGATCAGCGTGCCGGAGCAGCTAGCAAAAAAGCCGGCTTATGACAGAGTGCCGCGACCGGATCAGGCATTTCACGGAAATGACAGGATCAAGATGAAGACGATGGGAAAAGAATCTGTGATGATCAACAGGGATACGATCGATCTGAGGTATTTGGAACAGATCACGGATAGCGAACAGGTGGCAGCACTTGGATACTGTGTACGATATGCACAGAAACATTTGATTGACGGAAAGAAGAATCTGATCCAGATTGTAGATGAGCTGGAAGAAGTGATGCAGAATAAATCGCTGGCGGAATTATGCGAGAGTACATCCAGTGTATCCTGTATGGCAGTGCGAGAAGACAGGAAATATTTGCATGTTTTGACAGATATAGAGCACTTAGGTTAGTATGATATAGGAGTTGATAATATGAAATTAGAGAATGGAAGACCAGAAAACACAGAAGGAAGATTAGAAAAGGAAATCAGGGTATATGATTTCCTCGACAAGCTTGGTGTGGAATACCAGAGAGTAGACCATGAGGCGGCAATGACGATGGAAGCCTGTGAAGAGATCGATAGAACACTTGGAGATGGAACCGCAATCTGCAAGAACCTGTTCCTTTGCAATCGACAGGAAACAGACTTTTATCTGCTTCTGATGCCGGGTGACAAGCCATTCAAGACAAAGAATCTGTCGGCACAGATCGGTTCTGCCAGACTTTCCTTTGCAAAGCCGGAGTATATGGAGAAGTATCTGGATATTACACCGGGATCTGTCAGCGTTATGGGACTTATGAATGATACAGAGGGGAAAGTGCAGCTTCTGATCGATGAGGATATAATGAAAGATCCGTATTTTGGCTGTCATCCGTGCATCAACACATCCAGCTTGAAGATTCGTACATCTGATTTGATCGCAAAGATCATTCCGGCGCTGAAGCATGCACCGAAGATGGTGAAACTTCCGGGAGCGGAGAAGCAACAGTAACTATTAATCGACACTAGGTCCATTTCCTGTTGGTTGTATATTTTTCGTGAATTTGCTATAATCTATATGTTGATATGATACAAGGATCAAAAGCTCATGCGTTTCTTGCTTGCATGAAAAAGCATGACTTATTGACCCGCAAAACACCGAAAAGTAGCCATTTTTTGTAGAAAAAATGAGCGGATTTGAGGTGTTTTAGGATTGCGAGAGCATGAAATGCGAAGCAATCCGTGTATCATAGGGGTCAAAATACCTTTTGACCCCAACATCTTGATATATGAAGAGCAGGTATCATTTTCAGGATTAATGCGGAGAAGATAAAAGGAGAACTATAGTGTCTGAAGAAAATAAAGTGATAGATAAAGTGAATACATCAGAAATAGTCGAGCAGCCGGTGGATGCGGAGGAGATTCCGCCAGTGAAGACAGAGGCGATACCACCGGTGAATACGGAACCAACACATCCTTTACAGCCACCGGTAGAACCGGCGCAGAAGCTGGAAGATTATTACAAAGAGACTGTGGAGGATCGTGCAGCTGAGGAAGAGTACGAGCAGGCGGTTAAAGATCCGCAGAACCGGAAGGAAAAGATCGATCAGATCAAGAGTATTTTCCACCGCAGTGGGGAGAAGAAATTTTCCAGAGAAGAAGTGATTCTTTCTAAGATTCGACCGGAGGATATGCTGGAATATCTGACGTTGGAACAGCGCAGACTGGAATGCTTACAGAAAGCAAGACAGAGCCGGAATGAGAAGCTTCTCAAGGTGCTTCAGCTTGCGGCGATACTTGCAGCAATTGTAGCGGTTGTCGCTTTACTGAAGGATAATCCGGTCGTTCTTGTGAACATTCTGTATATGCTTGGTATTGTAGCAGCAATCTGGATCTGGAAGAATCCGGGAAAGAAGTAAATTTACTGTAATGAGGTGATGATATGAAGTTTTTTCATTTATCAGACCTGCATATAGGAAAGCAATTACATCACTATAACCTCCGGGAGGATCAGGAACATATCCTTGCGGAGGTTCTTTCATATGCAGAGTCTATACATCCGGATGCAATTGTTATCGCTGGAGATATCTATGATAAATCCGTGCCATCAGCAGAAGCCGTCAGCTTGTTTGATGAATTTCTGACAGCTTTGGCTAAGATTGAACCGGTGATTCCGGTGCTTATTATATCGGGAAATCATGATTCGGCACAGCGGCTTGATTATGCCAGCCGTTTGCTTGGAAGTCATCAGATTTATATTGCGGGGCAGGCACCGGAGGAAGAAGCAGATCGTCTGAAAAAGATTACTTTGACGGATGAGTTTGGTGAAGTGGATTTTTGGCTGCTTCCGTTTTTGAAGCCGGGATATGTGCGTAAAATCTTTGGCGGAGATGTGCCGGAGAGTTATACGGCAGCTGTACAAGGACTTCTGGAGAG
Source organism: Ruminococcus sp. OM04-4AA (assembly GCF_003462585.1). Lineage (NCBI taxonomy): Bacteria > Bacillati > Bacillota > Clostridia > Eubacteriales > Oscillospiraceae > Ruminococcus > Ruminococcus sp. OM04-4AA. Next base: position 18,156 of record NZ_QTZH01000019.1, read on the forward strand.
GGAGAAGATTGATTTCTCCAGAAGAAATGTACTGGTTTCCCATCAGTTTTATACAGGAAAAGGAGAGACTCCGGTAACTTGTGATTCAGAAGTATTATCTGTCGGAGGCATTGATAATGTAGATATTTCCGTAGTACAGGAGTTTGACTATGTGGCTCTTGGACATTTACATGGAGCACAGAGAGTCGGACAGGAGAAGATCCGTTACTGCGGAACATTGTTGAAATATTCAGTCAGTGAAGCAAATCAGAAGAAGACACTTCATGTAGTCGAATTGAAAGAAAAGGGGAGCGAGCCGGAGATTCAGAAGCTGCCGTTACATCCGCTTCGTGATGTACGGAAACTGCGTGGAACTCTGGAAGAGATCCTTGAAGCGGAGGACGGAACCGGGAGCGAAGATTATGTCAGTGTAACGCTGACAGATGAGGTTGATCCGTACAAACCGAAGGAACAGCTGGAGAGAAAGTTCCATCATATCCTCGAAGTGCGGATGGATAATGAAAGGACGAGACAGAAGCTGGAATTTTCTGAAGAACAGATACGGATCGGTACTCCGTTTGAAACATTTTGTGATTTCTACAAAGAGATGCAGGGGCAGGAAATGTCTGAACAGGAACAAAAGATCTTAAGAGAGATTCTAAGTGAAATGAAAGGGGAGGACGTATGAGACCGGTGAGATTGACGATGTCCGCATTCGGATCTTATGCGGGCGTCCAGGAGATAGATTTTACAAAGATTCACAGCGGATTATTTCTGATTACCGGAGATACGGGTGCAGGAAAAACAACCATCTTTGATGCAATCATGTATGCGCTGTATGACCGGACGAGTGGCGGACGCAGAGATGGAAATATGATGCGCAGCCAGTATGCATCAGAAGACACAGACACTTATGTTGAATATGTGTTTTCTTATCGGGGACAGGAATATACCGTGCGCCGTAATCCGGAATATCTCCGGGTAGGGAAGAGAAGAAAAGCAGATGGAAGCCTCCGGTATGTGAAAGAGACAGCGAAGGTAAGTCTCCTTCTTCCGGATGGAAGGGAATATCAGGGGAAGAAGCGAGAGACAGACCAGAAGATTCAAGAAATCATTGGTCTTGATGCGGGACAGTTTACACAGATTGCCATGATTGCGCAGGGAGATTTCTTGAAGCTTCTTCATGCAGAATCAAAAGAACGAAAAAAGATCTTCTCACAGATTTTCCAGACACAGATCTACTGGCGGATTCAGGAAGCACTGAAAGAAAAAGGAAAAGATCTGTATATTGCGCTGAAGGAAAGTGAATCAGACATTCGGCGTGAGATGGAGCGTGTGGAATCGGAGGACACAGATCAGCAGGATCTGGCAGACCAGTGGAAAGAACTCTGTGAGTTATCCATGCCGGAAGGGGAAAAGGTTCTGAAGGCTGTGAAAAACTTTCTCGAATATGAAGAAAGTTGTGGAAAAGTCTTAAAGAAAGAATCAGAGGAACTTAAGAAACAGTCAGAAACACTTCGAATGCTGATTCAGAAGAAAGAAGAGAAAAATAAGATATTTGACCGTTTGGAAATGGAAGAGAAGCAGCTGAGTATTCTGAATGCAAAAAAGAAAGAGATGGAAACCTGTCGGGTTCAGGCAGGGCTTGGACACCGGGCAGAGCAGGCGAGACATCTGGAAGTGCAGGCTCTTCGAACAGCGAAATCCGTGCGACAGATACAGGGCGAGATCGAGCAGATCACTGTATGGCAGAAGGAACAGGAAAAGGAACTTTCTGAGGTTAAAGAAAAAGCGGAAGAATTGGAAGAAGTTTTTGCAAAGGAAGAACCGGAAATGCTGAAAAGAATTTCACAGTTATCGGATCTCCTTCCACATTACGCAAATGTGCGTAAGTATTCGAAAGAATATGAAAATCAGACAGGGGCAATGCAGCGTTGTATACAGAATTGTCAGGAAGCATCAGCTCAGTATGAGGAAGCATATGCGAAATTCTTTCAGGAGCAGGCGGGAATCCTGGCAAAGGAATTACAGGAAGGCACGCCGTGTCCGGTCTGCGGATCAGTAGAACATCCGCATCCGGCAAAGATTTCCGGAGAAGCACCGGATAAAGAGACGGTAGAGAAACTGAAGCAAAGACGTGATCTGCTGGAACAAAAAAGAATACAGCAGCAGGAAAAGTTTCAGATATGTAAAGCACAGCTGGAATCAGAACAACGTATTCTCGGAGATAATCCTGTGAAAGAAGAGCAGGTGAAAGAAGAGCTTCAGAAGATGCAGGTTGAACTGGATCGGAAGAAGAATGAAACAAAGCAGGCACAGGAACAGTGCCGTAAGATGACGGAGGAAAGCAGACGTCAGGCAGGAAAACTGGAGGGACTTCGAGGCCAGAAGGCAGAACTTGAGAAGCGTTTTGTAAAAGAGCAGGAAGAGTTCCGAGAGGAGATCAGCCGACAGGAATTTACTTCACAGGAAGAATTCCGTGAGGCGAAACAGTGGATCGAAGGGTGGCGGGAGAAAGACAAAGAAGTGAAAGAACATGACCGCCAGCTGTTAGAGAAAAAGGCAAAGATCGAGACGCTGAAGGAACAGACTGCAGGCGAAAAGCGGGAAGATCCGCAGCAGGAGATAGAAAAGCGAAATGAAGTAGAACATCTGTTGAAAGAAAAACAGGATCATCAGATGCAGCTTCACAGCAGATGGACAGGTAACCAGAATGCGTACAAGAATCTGAAACAATATTTTTCTTCGCAGGAAGCTCTGCGAAAAGAATATGAGGTACTTTCCAACCTGAGCAAGACTGCAAATGGCAATTTGAGCGGCAGTGTGAAACTTGATTTTGAGACGTATGTACAGCGGACTTATTTCCGGCAGATCATTCAGGCGGCAAACCGCAGGCTGGCGCGGATGACATCAAATGAATTTATTTTACAGTGCAGGGAGATTCAGGATCTGAGCAGTCAGGGACAGGCCGGCCTTGATCTGGATGTCTATGATCTGGTGACAGATTCTGTCAGAGATGTGAAGTCTCTTTCAGGAGGAGAATCCTTTATGGCAGCCTTATCAATGGCATTGGGACTTGCAGATATTATCCAGAATACGGCGGGAGCTGTAAGTCTGGAGACGATGTTTGTAGATGAAGGATTCGGATCTCTGGATGATGCATCAAGAGATCGTGCGATTCAGATTCTCAAAGAACTTGCAGGAGAGAAAGGACTGGTTGGAATCATTTCCCATGTAAATGAATTGAAAGAGCAGATTGACTGGAAATTAAATATTACAAAGACGGAGCATGGAAGTCAGGCAAAATGGGAAATCTAAAAGCATAAGGCAATAATAGGGACAGCTACGAAGAAGGACAGAATACAGGCAGGTGCGGAAAATGAAACAAAATGGAATGAGAGAAAGAAAAGGAAGGATTTCAAGATACGGAAGAAGGATGTTGGCAGTTCTGCTCAGCACAGGGATGCTGCTGACAGGGACTCTTCCAGTATCCGGAACAGAAAATACGGAGGAAACAGCACGCCCACATCAGCTTTATTGCACAGTACTTGGAGACAGTATTGCGAAAGGTTACACTTGCGATAAATCCTGGATGGAGAATTATGGAAGTCTGGCAGCAAAGGAAATAGCATATAGCGAAGGGTGCAGATATATTTATCACAATTATGCAAGAACAGGTCTTGATACGGCAGGATTGAACGAAAAGTATTTGTCAAAGCAGGATGTGCAGACGAATCTTGCAAAAGCAGATGTTATTTTTATAACAATTGGTTCGAATGACCTGCTCAACGAATGTAAGCGTGTGGTTCAGGAAATCCTGAAGACAGATACAAAATTTAAAAGTGCGGATGAGGCACTTGCATCTTTGAAAGAGTCTGTAAAGAAGAATCCGCTGCTTGTGCTGAGTGCGATCAACGCGTTGAACAACTGGGATTATAATTCCTTTGAAAAAGAATGGATCCAGATGATGAAGACAGTAAATTCATTGAAAAAGGACGATGCAAAAGTGATCGTGACTACAATTTATAATCCGGCAGGAAATATGAAGCTTCCATCTACGCTGAATAAAATTGTAGAAGACATTATTGAAAATATGAACGCGATCATTGAAAAACGTGCGGGAAAATACGATTATGAAGTTGCGGATGTGTATCAGTCATCTGTGACATCTCATCTGCAGAAAGACGGAGTACATCCGGATTTTCAGGGGCAGCAGATCATTGCAGATCTGGTTTGTAAGGAATACGAAAAGTAAAAAAGAAGCATTCTTTGTGTTGGTTCTTATATGGAACAATGCAGAGAATGCTTTGTTGTATATTAGGAAAGTCCTTTCCTAATATACAACAAACGCTCCGCTCAGGATGCGCACTGCGGCGTACAAGGTAGGTGTCGCAAGCGACCGCCGCAGGCGCAAGAATGTGCCGAGGCACATTCTTTGTTCTTTTTGTAAGAAATAGAACTGTCACATTTATAACACAAAACATTCACAGAATCCTGATACTTTTGAAAGGTCAAAAATCTCGGTTTGTCTGCATAGATATAGACTGGAAGAAATATAGGGAGGTAAGACTTTGATAGAAGTAAAGAATCTTGTGAAGAAGTATGGAAACCATACAGCAGTAGATCATTTGAACTTCACAATAGAGGAAGGGCATGTCTACGGCTTTCTTGGACCGAATGGGGCGGGAAAATCAACAACGATGAATATTATGACAGGATATCTCGGTGCTACCGAAGGAGAAGTACTGATTAATGGACATGATATTCTGAAAGAACCTGAGGAGGCGAAAAAGCAGATTGGTTATCTGCCGGAATTGCCACCGTTATATATGGAGATGACAGTCCGTGAATATCTGGAATTTGTAGCGGAGTTGAAAGGAATCGCTAAGAATAAAAGAGAAGAGTCTATCAATGAAGTAGAGAAGATGGTGAAGATCTGGGAAGTGGAAAACCGTCTGATCAGGAATCTGTCGAAAGGATACCGTCAGAGAGTCGGACTGGCACAGGCAGTGCTTGGATTTCCGGAGATTATTATTCTTGATGAACCAAGTGTCGGACTTGATCCAAAACAGATCATAGAGATCCGTGAACTGATCCGTCAGCTTGCGAAGAAACATACGGTGATCCTGAGTTCTCATATTCTGGCGGAAGTCCGTGAAGTCTGCGATTATATTTTGATTATTTCCAAAGGAAAACTGGTCGCAAGTGACACACCGGAGAACCTGGAACGGAATCTGGGAGATTCTGATCTGATTGAGATCGAGACGAAAGCAAGCCCGGACGAAGTTCGAAGAATTCTTGAGACAGTAGATGGAATTCGAAGTATTTCTACAAAGTATCTGGAAAATGGAATCACATGGGCTCAGATTCAGGAGAAGAAAAATACAGATATACGTGAGAAAGTATTTCAGGCATTTGCACAGAATCATCAGCCACTGCTGAAACTGAATCCGCTGCAGGTAAGTCTTGAAGATGTCTTTATGGAACTGACGCAGAGTGACAGGGCAGCAGAAGAATATGCAGAAAAGGCGAAGAAGAAGGAAACGGAGGACATGAAAGATGCTGGCGATTTATAAAAGAGAAGTACGCTCCTATTTTCAGTCTATGGTGGGATGCGTGTTTGTTGCATTTCTTATTGCATTTACAGGAATCTACTTTATGGCATATAACCTGACAGCCGGATATCCATACTTTTCCTATACGCTTTCAGGTACACTGATCGTATTTATCGTAGGGATTCCGCTGATCACGATGCGCAGTTTTTCAGAAGAGCGTAAAAATAAGACGGATCAGCTGCTTCTGACAGCTCCGGTCAGTCTGTGGAAGGTTGTGCTTGGAAAATATCTTGCAATGGTAACGGTAATTGGAATTCCGAATGTGATCTTCTGTGCGTTCCCATTAATCATTAAGGCACAGGGAACTGCATATCTGAAAGTAGATTACATATCCATCGGGGTATTCTTCCTGTTGGGTTGTGTATATGCGGCAATCGGCATGTTCCTGTCTGCTCTGACGGAAAGTCAGATGATCGCATTTATCAGTACATTTGGTATTCTGCTTATCTTGTATCTTTGGAATGGAATTCTTTCCATGCTTCCAAGCAGTGCAGTCAGCGGATTGGTCGGTGTGCTTATCATTCTGACTCTGATTGTTGTTTATATTTATCAGATGACAGGAAATATAGTGATTGCCGGTGTGATCGAAGCAGTTGGTGTGATCGCCGGTGTGGTCGTGTACTTTGTGAAATCAAGTCTTTATGAAAACCTGCTGACAAAGATGCTTGGAAGACTGGCACTTGCAGATGTATTTACGGATATCACTTCGAACAGTATTGTAGATATAACAGGAATCGCGCTGTATCTTTCACTGATCGTAGTCTTTGTGTTCCTGACAGTACAGGCAATCCAGAAGAGACGTTGGAATTAGGAGGGCATGAAAGTGGATAGAAGAAAGAAAACAACAGGAAAGATCAAAGGGATGTTCCACACCTCCGGTACAAAGCACGGATCTTACAGTGTGGGGCTGACAGTACTTGTAATCGCGATTGTTATTGTGTTTAATCTGGTAATCGGACAGATCCCGGAAGCTTATCGCAATCTGGATATGAGCAGTACAAAGATTTATGAAATTTCAGATACAACAAAGGATCTGCTGGGCGGATTGAATGATAAAGTCGATATGAAAGTTCTTGCGGTAAAGAAAGACACGGATGACAGGATTAAGACATTTATCAGTAAATATGCAGCACTTTCAGATAAGATCAATGTTGAGTGGATCGATCCGGTTCTGCATCCGTCAGCATTGACAGAGTATAATACATCCGAAAATACAATCGTTGTATCTTGTGAAGCAACAGGAAAGACAACAACTATTTCTTTTGACAAGATTCTTGTTATGGATATGTCTTCCTATTATTCAGGAAATGCATCTTATTCAGAATTTGACGGAGATGGCCAGTTGACAAGTGCGGTGAATTATGTGACAAGTAATGTGCAGAAGACAATCTATAAAGTAAGCGGGCATGGAGAGGCGGAACTGTCATCTACAGTTACAGATTTGATGAGTAAAAATAATTACACGCTGACAGAACTGAACCTTCTGATGGCAGATTCCATTCCGGATGATTGTGATCTTCTGCTTATGAATGCACCGACGAATGACCTTTCAGAAAATGAAGTGACACTTCTGACAAATTATCTGGCAGCAGGCGGAAAAGTGATGTGTCTGCTTGGGGATACCTCTCTGACGGATTTCCCAAATCTGGCAAGTGTGCTGAAGGTGTATGGAATTGAAGGTGTAGATGGTTATATTGCGGATCCGACAAGATGTTATCAGAACCAGCCATATTATATCTTCCCACAGCTGAATGTATCCGGTGATCTTGCGAACGGAATCAGTTCTCAGATGGTGCTTTTGACGAATGCACATGGAATGACATTGACAGATCCGACACGAGATACGATAACAACAAGTGCATTTATGGAGACATCGGAAAATGGATACGCAGTAACAGAGTCCGAACAGAAACAGGGAACGTATGAACTTGGAGTTGTCGCAACAGAGACAATTTCTTCGGGAGATGATTCTGAGGAAAGCAGTACAACAGAAGCCCGTCTGACTGTGATCTCCGCAGGAGCCTGATCGACCAGAATATTACAGATGCATTTTCACAACTTGAGAATGCACAGATCTTTATGAATGCAGTAAGTGCAAACTTTGATGGAGTGCAGAATCTTTCTATTGAGGCAAAGAGTCTTGGAACAGAGTATAATACGATACAGCATGCCGGTCTGTTCAGCCTTCTTGTAATCTTTGGAATCCCGGCAGTGATTCTGATTGCCGGATTCAGCGTATGGTTCAGAAGAAGAAAAGCTTAAGGAGGAAGAAATCAGAATGAAGAAAAAGAAAGGACCATTGATTTTAATCTGTGTTCTGGTGTTGCTCCTGATCCTCTATTTTGTCTTAAGCACATGGAATAAGAAGCAGGATTCCAAGGAAGAAGAAACGGTGAAAGTAACAGACCTGAAGACCTCAAAGATTACCGGAGTGAAATATGACTTAGGAACAGGTGAAATGAATTTTGAGAAAGATGAAGATACCTGGTACTATACTGCAGATAAAGATTTTCCATTGCGTCAGAGTTATCCGAAGACAGTAGCTGATGCCATGGGACAGTTGAATGCGGATCGAGAACTTGAGGATGCGGATGCACTGGAAGAATATGGATTAGATCACCCGACTTATACGGTTACACTGACAGATGAAGATGGAACTGTGACAACGATCAAGGTTGGGAATGCGACCGGAAATGATTACTATGCGACAGTGGACGATACGGAAAAGGTTTATACAATTCCGGCGACTTCATTGGATGATATCCAGACAGAACTGGATCAGATCGCTCAGCTGGATACTTATCCAAGTATCGGAAGTGGAAACCTGAAAAAAGAAGTGATCACACAGAATGGTGAGACGATAACCTATGATTCCGAAAATGAGGATCAGGCAGAAGATGTTGCGGCAGTAGCCGGAGGACTTGGTGCAGCAACGCTGTCAGAGGTAGCGGATTATTCTGTAGATGATGCGGATCTTACAGGGTATGGTCTGGATGAGACTTCCAAAATCACAGTAGAAGTTACTTATACAAGCGATGATGAAGATCAGACAATGACGCTTTACATCGGAGGAGAAAATGGAAGTGGGGACAGATATGTCAGGATTAATGATTCCAGGATTGTGTACCTGATCTCAGATGAAATCTGTAATAATATATTGAATCAATAAAGACTGGTAACTGTTCGGAGAAAACGAAGAAAATTCGCTGTATTTCCTCTGGACGGTTACCACATTTTATATTTATTTAATTGACTTTTGAATGAAAACAGCGCAGAATATAGCACATATCATTTTAGTAGGAAACTCAACGGAAGAGTACACGATAAGTTACAGATATCGTGAAAATAATGTGTGTAGACAGAGTTATTGAGAAAGAAGGATTTTGTATGAAAGAAAAATTTTTACGTTTTATGCAGGGAAGGTATGGCGTGGATCAGTTTTCTAAAGCGCTGCTCATTGCAGGATTGGTAGTAGTGCTCCTGTCTTCTTTTTTTACAGGGAAAGGAGTGGGGACGCTATTTTATTTCCTTGGATGGGTATTGATCATTTATTGTTATTTCCGGGTCTTTTCCAGAAATATATCGAAACGGTATGCAGAAAATCAGAAGTATCTTGCGAAGACTTATAAACTCAGAACCTATATTCAGCAGCAGAAGAACAGTTTGGCACAGAGAAAGGTATATCATATCTATAAGTGCCCGGGATGCAAGCAGAAGATCCGTATTCCGAAAGGAAAGGGAAAGATAGAGATTCGCTGTCCGAAGTGCGGAACAACATTTATTAAAAAGAGTTGATGCATTTACCAGAGACGCAACATCTGCTATGATATGCAGGTGGTATTTATAGAATGAGGATGAGAGAAAGAACGAGGGAATAAGAAGGATGTCAGATCCATACAGTATATTAGGTGTAGACAGGAATGCTACGGATGAAGATGTGAAGAAAGCTTATCGAAAGCTGAGCCGACAGTATCATCCAGATGCGAATATCAATAATCCGAAGAAAGATGAGGCTGAGGCGAAGTTTAAGGAAGTGCAGCAGGCTTATCAGCAGATTATGGATGAACGCGAAAAAGAATATAATTCCGGGTATGGTTCAAGTGATGGCTCAGGTTATGGTAGTTACGGTCCGTTTGGAGGATTCGGCGGTTTTGGTTCTTATGGATATGGTTCAGCAGGAAGTACGGGCGGAACTTCCGGGATGAGTGAGGAAGATGCACATCTGAATGCGGCAGCTAATTATATACGAAGCGGACATTATAAAGAAGCTCTTAACGTACTCGCCGGAATCAGCCAGCATAGTGCAAGATGGTATTTCTACAGCGCATCGGCGAATTCCGGATTAGGAAATAACGTGACTGCATTGGAAGATGCGAGAGAAGCAGTTCGTCTGGAACCACAGAATATGCAGTATCAGATGTTGCTTCAACAGCTGGAAGGTGGCGGAAACTGGTATCAGACAAGGCAGACAATGTACGGATATCCGGGAACCTACAATAGTAGCTGGTGTGTGAAACTATGTATTGCCAATCTGATGTGCAATATTTGCTGTAACAGTGGCGGACTGTGCCTGGGAGGCGGTCCGGGCGGCGGAACATTTATGTAAGATGAATAGAAGAGGAGAATCGAGAATGTTAACACAGTTTTCGAGAACAGAACTGCTTTTAGGTAAGGAAGCAATGAACAAGCTGGAAGGCGCCCGCGTTGCCGTGTTTGGTATTGGTGGTGTCGGTGGATATGTATGTGAAGCGCTTGTGAGAAGCGGAGTCGGAAAGCTTGATCTGATTGATAATGATAAAGTATGCATGAGTAATCTGAATCGCCAGATTATTGCGACGAGAAATACAGTTGGCAAATACAAAACAGAAGTAATGAAGAGTCGTATCCTTGAGATTAATCCCGAGACGGAGGTGAATATCCATAATTGTTTCTTTCTGCCGGAAAATGCGGAAGAATTTCCTTTTGAAGAATATGACTATGTAGTAGATGCAGTTGATACGGTAACAGCTAAGATTGCGCTTGTAATGAAATGTAAAGAAATGGATGTGCCGATCATTAGCAGTATGGGTGCAGGAAATAAGCTGGATGCGAGCGCCTTTCGCGTGACAGATATTTATAAGACAAAGGTGTGTCCGCTTGCGAAAGTGATGCGACGTGAATTGAAGAAACGCGGCGTAAAGAAGCTGAAAGTAGTATATTCGGAAGAGGAGCCGATCCGTCCAATGGAAGATACTTCGGATAATTGTAGCACAGAGACGGTTTGTCAGGACGGTGTAGAATATAAAGCTGCAAAACGCAGATCCACTCCGGGCAGCGTGGCATTTGTACCGTCAGTGGCAGGTCTGATCATTGCAGGTGAAGTAATTAAGGACCTTGCGAGATAAGAAAGAACGACAGGGGAAGAGAGATGAGTAAATCAAAGAAAGAATTAAGTTTTGCCGAAGAAGTAGAACAGAGTCTGCGTAAAAAATTCAGAAAGAATATATGGTGCAAATTTACAAAGGCAATCAACGAATATGAACTTGTGAAACCGGGAGACAGAATTGCGGTCTGCATTTCCGGGGGGAAAGATTCTATGCTACTGGCGAAACTTTTTCAGGAACTGAAGCGTCATAATAAATTTGATTTTGAGGTGAAATTCCTTGTGATGGATCCCGGGTACAGTCCGGTCAATCGTCAGGTGATAGAAGAGAATGCGAGACGTCTGGAGATTCCGATAGAGATTTTTGAGTCAGAGATTTTTGAATCAGTTTTTAATATAGAAAAATCCCCATGTTATCTCTGTGCAAGAATGCGTCGTGGATATTTGTACAGTCATGCGCAGAAGATGGGATGTAATAAGATTGCGTTGGGACATCATTATGATGATGTGATCGAGACGATCCTTATGGGAATGCTTTATTCAGCGCAGGTGCAGACAATGATGCCGAAGCTGCATAGTACAAATTTTGAAGGAATGGAACTGATCCGACCGCTATATATGGTTCGCGAAGAAGATATCAAAGCATGGAGAGATTATAATGATCTGTATTTTCTTCAGTGTGCATGTAAGTTTACGGAAGCGTGCGCTACAAGTGAGAATAATGAAGAGAATCTTTCTAAGCGTAAAGAAATCAAAGAATTGATCGCTACATTGAAAAAAGTAAATCCATATGTGGAAGGGAATATTTTCAAGAGTGTCGAAAATGTAAATCTGGATACTGTGGTTGCATATAAGTTAAAAGGGATGAAACATCATTTCCTTGATACTTATGATCTGAAAGAAGAAATTTAGCCGATAGTTCAGATATATAGTTGAAATAGGTATAAAACAATTTAAGAAAGAGGCTTGACTTCCGTTTGTTCCCATGATACAATGTTTGGGCGAATGGAAGTAGGCTTTTTTTTATGCCTAAAAATTGATGGCTCGCAACCATCAGCAACACGTAGGTGAATATATTAAAAGCGAGGTGGAAGTTGTGCGCACAAGAATTACTCTGGAATGTACGGAATGCAAGAACCGTAACTACAACATGACAAAGGATAAGAAGACTCATCCGGAACGCATGGAAACCAAGAAGTACTGCAGATTCTGCAAATCACACACACTGCACAAAGAGACAAAATAATTGTTGTCGAAAGGAAGTGGAATTATGGGTGAGAATACAAAAACTCAGAAGAAGAGCTGGTTCAAAGGACTTAAGACAGAGTTCAGGAAGATCGTTTGGCCAGACAAGAATACACTTGCTAAACAGACCACGGCAGTTGTTGCTGTCTCCGTAGTGCTTGGAGCGCTGATCTCAGTAGTTGATGCGCTTTTGAGATATGGAATTGACTTTTTAGTGAAGTAGTTGATCGCAGCAGAAAGGTGATTTTATGTCAGAGGCAAAATGGTACGTCGTTCATACCTATTCAGGGTATGAGAACAAAGTAAAAGCAAACATTGACAAGACAATTGAGACTCGTCATCTGGAAGACCAGATTTTGGAAGTTCGTGTTCCACTTGAGGAAGTACCTGAGATACGTAATGGAGTGGAAAAGGTCGTACAGAGAAAGATGTTTCCTGGATATGTTATGATCCACATGATCATGAATGATGATACTTGGTATGTTGTAAGAAACACAAGAGGTGTTACAGGATTTGTCGGACCTGGATCCAAGCCGGTACCGCTTGATGAGAGTGAGATGGAGAACCTTGGAATCAAACAGGATGAGGTGATCCTTGATCTTGAGATCGGTGATGTTGTAACTGTACTTAGCGGTGCATGGGAAGGAACAGTTGGAGCTGTTCAGACAATCAACGAACAGAAGAAGAGTCTGACAATCAATGTTGAGCTGTTTGGCCGAGAAACTCCGGTTGAACTTGGTTTTTCAGAAGTGAAGAAAATGGATTAAAATTGCGTGGGAGGGATGAGAATCCCGCCAATACCACAAGGAGGTAATTGAAATGGCAAAAAAAGTAGAAGGATATATCAAATTACAGATTCCTGCTGGAAAGGCAACTCCGGCACCACCGGTTGGTCCTGCACTTGGACAGCACGGTGTAAACATCGTAGAATTTACAAAACAGTTCAATGCTAGAACAGCAGATCAGGGAGATCTTATCATCCCTGTAGTAATCACTGTTTACAATGACAGAAGCTTCAGCTTCATCACAAAGACACCACCGGCAGCAGTTCTTATTAAGAAAGCTTGTAAGATTCAGTCCGGTTCTGGTGTACCGAACAAGACAAAAGTTGCTACAATCACAAAAGCTCAGGTTAGAGAAATCGCTGAAATGAAGATGCCAGACCTGAACGCAGCATCCGTAGAGGCTGCTGAGAGCATGATCGCTGGAACATGCCGTTCCATGGGTGTAGTTGTAGAAGACTAATCCGGATCATATAAAGATTATATTGTAGGATACAATCAGCCGACCTTTTCCGGTGTCCTCGGGGGAGAGAGCGCTGAGAGTTCAATTGTTTAGTAAATTCATAAAGTGGGAGGGGCAAGTTCCCGCCAATACCACAAGGAGGTTATTGTAAAATGAAACGAGGAAAAAAATATATCGAAGCTGCAAAACTGATCGAAAGAGGAAATCTCTATGATCCTGCAGAAGCAGTAGCATTAGTAAAGAAATCAGCAACAGCAAAGTTTGACGAGACAATCGAGGCTCATATCAGAACAGGTTGTGACGGACGTCACGCTGATCAGCAGATCCGTGGTGCTGTAGTTCTTCCACACGGAACAGGTAAGAAGGTTCGCATCCTTGTGTTCGCTAAGGACGCTAAGGCAGAGGAAGCAAAAGCAGCAGGCGCTGACTTTGTTGGAGGAGACGAACTGATCCCGAAGATTCAGAACGAGGGATGGCTTGACTTCGACGTTGTAGTTGCTACACCGGATATGATGGGTGTTGTTGGACGTCTTGGACGTGTACTCGGACCTAAAGGACTTATGCCAAACCCGAAGGCTGGTACAGTAACAATGGACGTTACAAAAGCTATCAACGATATCAAAGCTGGTAAGATTGAGTACAGACTGGACAAGACAAACATTATCCATGTTCCGATCGGAAAAGCATCCTTTACAGAGGAGCAGTTAGCGGACAACTTCCAGACGCTTATCGATGCAATCAACAAGGTTAGACCAGCCGCTGTTAAAGGTCAGTACCTGAAGAGTGTAACTCTTACATCTACAATGGGACCTGGCGTGAAGATTAACCCGGTTAAGCTTGCATAATAAAATGTAAAAGAGACAGTTGCGAGACTGTCATAGAGGAGGATCTGCTTTCGGCGGATCCTCTTTTGAAAAAGAAAAAATAAAAAAGATAAAAATGGGCTTGACATATAGAAAATAACATGGTATTATAGCCTAGCAACTGCCGAAGACAGTAGGTGCTGAAAAGCGTAAGTTATGAACGCCTACCGAGGAAGAATGAATTTTTACATGCGTATGAATTTGTAGAACCTCCACGTCTTTGGACCTGGAGATTTTTTTAGTTTCAGCAGAAGATTCTGCTGAGAACTTTGGCAGTACACGAATAATATAAGGAGGTGTACCGAAAAGTGGCAAAGGTTGAAGTAAAACAGCCAATCGTTGACAAGATTGCAGAAGAGATTAAAGACGCTCAGTCAGTAGTTCTCGTTGACTACCGTGGACTTACAGTTGCTCAGGATACAGAGCTTCGTAAACAGCTTAGAGAAGCTGGTGTGATCTACAAAGTTTACAAGAACACAATGATGAAGAGAGCTTTCGAGGGTACTGAATTTGCAGCCCTTGATGACTGCCTGGAAGGACCAAGCGCTATCGCTATTTCTAAAGATGACGCAACAGCACCGGCAAGAATCCTTTACAAATTTGCACAGGATGCTCCGGCACTTGAACTTAAGGGTGGTGTAGTTGAAGGAACAGCATATGATGTAGCAGGTATTTCTGAACTTGCTAAGATCCCTTCAAGAGACGAACTGCTTTCCAAGTTGCTTGGAAGCTTGCAGTCACCTATTACAAACTTTGCTCGTGTTATCAAACAGATCGCAGAGCAGGGTGGAGAAGCGGCTCCAGCAGAAGCAGCAGAGGAGACAGCAACAGACGCAGAGTAATGTGCGTCAGCTGATCTGGATACAGACAGCATATATGAGCAGATGCTCATCCAATTAATTAAGAATGAAAAGAAAAATGGAGGATATTTAAAATGGCTAAATTGACAACAGCTGAAATGATCGAAGCGATCAAAGAGTTATCAGTATTAGAGTTAAACGAGCTTGTTAAAGCTTGTGAAGAAGAGTTCGGCGTATCTGCAGCAGCAGGCGTTGTAGTTGCAGCAGCAGCTGAGGGTGCAGGAGCAGCAGAGAAAGATGAGTTCGACGTAGAACTTACATCCGCTGGAGCATCTAAAGTAAAAGTTATCAAGGCTGTTCGTGAGATCACAGGTCTTGGACTTAAAGAAGCTAAAGAGCTTGTAGACGGAGCACCGAAGGTAGTTAAAGAGGCAGTTTCCAAAGCAGAGGCTGAGGAAATCAAAACTAAACTTGAGGAGCAGGGAGCAGAGGTTACTCTTAAATAATTTTCCTGAACATAAGTTTATTATGACCGCAGAAGATGATATGCTTCTGCGGTTTTTTTAAAAGAGGCGAAAGAAATGGATGCAGTTGAACTTACAAGAGAGCTGATTAAAATTGAGAGCACAGATCCTGGAAGCTGGGAAACCAGGGTTGGGGAATATATCTGCAACTATTTGAAAGAGAGTGGAGCAGATACAGAGACTTACGAAGTAGAGCCGGGAAGAAAAATTGTAAAAGGCGTCGTGAAAGGTGCGAAAGCGCATCCGGCACTGGTGTTTATCTGTCACATGGATACGGTTGTTAAGGGCGAAGGATGGACAAAGAATGCATTCAGCGCAGAAGTTTCAGATGGGAAAATCTGGGGACGAGGAGCCTGTGATATGAAGTCAGGACTTGCAAGTGCTTTGACAGCATTTGCGGAGGTGGCAAAATTACAGAAAGAGAATGCTGAGGATATAGAAAAACTTCCGGGAACATTAGTCTTTATCGGAACTGTAGACGAGGAAGCAGATATGAAAGGGTCAGAAGCAGTAGTGCAACAAGGATGGATTCAGAAGGAAGACTGGGTTCTTGATATGGAACCGACTTCCGGAATGATTCAGATGGCTCATAAAGGGAGAACCTGGTTTGAACTGAGTGTGGAAGGTATTACTGCACATGCGAGTATGCCGGAGAAGGGCGCAGATGCAATCGCCGGAATCGCATTTATGATCGCAGAGATCCGAAAAGCAATGGGAGAAGTACCGACACATGAAGAACTTGGAAAGTCTACAGTTACATTTGGACAGATTTCCGGGGGATACAGTCCGTATGTAGTATCAGATCACAGCATGGTGACGATAGATATGCGTCTTGTTCCGCCGATGAATACACAAGAGGCAGAAAAGATTGTTCGGAAAGCAATTGAAATTGGGGAAAATGCAGTTCCGGGTGTAAAGGGTTCTTATAAGATTACAGGTGACAGACCACCGGTGGAGACACACATGGAGTCAGGTCTTATGAAAGCCTTATCTGAATCAGTGAAAAAAGTTACTGGAAAAGATCCGGTTGTATCAGCGTTCACGGGTTACACAGACACAGCAGTTGTGGCAGGTCTTTTAGGAAATCTGAATTGTATGTCTTATGGGCCGGGAAATCTTGCACAGGCTCATAAACCGGATGAGTATGTTGAAATTGCGGATATTGAGCGGTGTGTTCAGGTTTATCGTGAACTGATCTGTCTTTATGAAGATATGATATAGAAGTTATTTCTGAAAAAAAGATACTGTTCAAAAGGAAAAAGCTTAGAATAGCGGAAGATATAACATATCTTGAGAAAAAAGTCAAGAAAAATATAAAAAAACACAAGAATCATGTTGACAATAAAAAGAGCTTTGTGATATAGTAGAAAATGCGCTATTGTGGAAAGGTATGCCATATAGTGACAGAGAATACTGTCGCAAGGCTCTTTTCATTTTTATATAACTGGAACTCGTAAAAGGCAGTTTATTGCCTGCAAAAACAATAAATGAGGAGTGAAACGTCAATGGAGAAAAACAGAATTCGTCCCATCAAAACCGGAAAAAGCTTCCGCATGAGCTATTCCAGGCAGCAAGAAGTATTGGAGATGCCTAACCTCATTGAAGTTCAGAAAGATTCCTATCAGTGGTTTCTTGACAAAGGACTGAAAGAGGTATTCGATGATATTTCCCCGATCGCAGATTACAATGGTCATCTGAGTCTGGAATTTGTGGATTTTACACTCTGTGAGGAAGATGCAAAATATACGATTGATGAGTGTAAAGAACGTGATGCAACTTATGCAGCACCTCTGAAAGTCAGAGTAAGGCTTTATAATAAGGAAACTGATGAGATTAACGAGCATGAGATCTTTATGGGAGATCTTCCGCTGATGACAAAGACAGGTACTTTTGTTATCAATGGTGCTGAGCGTGTTATCGTCAGCCAGCTTGTGCGTTCCCCAGGTATTTATTACGGAATCGCACATGATAAGTTCGGTAAGAAGCTTTATTCAGCAACTGTTATCCCGAACCGTGGAGCATGGCTGGAATATGAGACTGACTCCAATGACGTTTTCTATGTACGTGTAGACCGTACAAGAAAAGTGCCGATCACAGTTCTGATCCGTGCACTTGGAGTAGGTACAAATGCAGAGATCATTGAACTCTTTGGTGAAGAGCCAAAACTTCTTGCAAGTTTTGGAAAAGATACTTCTGAGAACTACCAGGAAGGTCTGTTGGAACTCTATAAGAAGATCCGTCCGGGTGAGCCGCTGGCAGTAGACAGTGCAGAAAGCCTGATCACAAGCATGTTCTTTGATCCAAGACGTTATGATCTTGCTAAAGTTGGACGTTATAAGTTTAATAAGAAGCTTCTTCTTAAGAACCGTGTATCAGGACAGATCCTCGCTGAGGATGCTGTAAGTGCAATCACAGGTGAAGTTGTTGCTGAAAAGGGAACAAAGATTACTCGTGAGATCGCTGATATGATCCAGAATGCGGCAGTACCGTACATTTGGGTAGAGGGTGAAGAGACTTCCAGAAATATCAAGGTTCTTTCCAATATGATGGTTGACCTCCAGGCTGTTGTTGATATTGATCCGGCCGAGGTTGGTGTGACAGAGCAGGTATATTATCCGGTTCTTGCAGGAATCATTGAAGAATCTGCAGGTGATGTAGATGAGATGAAGAGACTGATCAAGAGAGATCTTCATGATCTGATTCCGAAGCACATCACAAAGGAAGATATTTTTGCATCTATCAACTACAACATGCATCTTGAGTATGGCATGGGAAATGATGATGATATCGACCATCTGGGTAACAGACGTATCCGTGCGGTTGGAGAACTTCTTCAGAACCAGTACAGAATCGGTCTGTCCAGACTGGAAAGAGTTGTTCGTGAGAGAATGACAACACAGGATCAGGATGGTATTTCACCACAGTCCCTGATCAATATTAAGCCTGTAACAGCAGCAGTGAAGGAATTCTTCGGATCTTCCCAGCTGTCACAGTTCATGGATCAGAACAACCCGCTTGGAGAGCTGACACATAAGAGACGTCTTTCCGCACTTGGTCCTGGAGGTCTGTCAAGAGATCGTGCAGGATTTGAGGTCCGCGACGTTCACTACTCTCACTATGGAAGAATGTGTCCTATCGAGACTCCTGAAGGTCCTAACATCGGTCTGATCAACTCTCTTGCATGTTACGCAAGAATCAACGAGTATGGATTTATCGAAGCACCATATCGTAAAGTTGACAAGACAGATCCGATGAACCCGGTCGTTACAGATGAAGTTGTATATATGACTGCTGATGAAGAGGATAATTACCATGTAGCACAGGCGAATACACCTCTTGATGAAGAAGGTCATTTCATTAATAAGAACGTATCCGGTCGTTACCTTGAGGAAACACAGGACTACGAAAGAAATAAATTTGATTACATGGACGTATCACCTAAGATGGTGTTCTCCGTGGCTACAGCGTTGATTCCGTTCCTTCAGAACGACGATGCTAACCGTGCGCTGATGGGATCTAACATGCAGCGTCAGGCAGTACCGCTTCTTACAACAGAAGCTCCGGTAGTTGGAACAGGTATGGAAGTTAAGACAGCTGTTGACTCCGGTGTGGCTGAAGTTGCAGAGCAGGCTGGTGTAGTTGAAAGCTCTACATCTACAAGCATTACGATCAGACATGATGACGGAACAAAGAAAACATATAAACTGACAAAATTCCAGAGAAGTAACCAGAGCAACTGCTACAACCAGAGACCGATCGTTGATAAAGGTGAACGCGTTGAGGCAGGACAGGTTATCGCTGATGGACCGTCTACATCCGGTGGAGAGATGGCTCTTGGTAAGAACCCATTGATCGGATTCATGACATGGGAAGGTTACAACTACGAGGATGCTGTTCTCTTAAGTGAGAGACTGGTTCAGGATGACGTCTACACATCTGTTCATATTGAAGAATATGAAGCAGAGGCAAGAGATACAAAGCTCGGACCAGAAGAGATCACAAGAGACATCCCAGGTGTTGGTGATGATGCACTGAAAGATCTGGATGAGAGAGGAATCATCCGTATCGGTGCTGAGGTTCGTGCCGGAGATATCCTTGTCGGAAAAGTAACTCCAAAGGGAGAGACAGAGCTGACTGCTGAAGAGAGACTGCTTCGTGCAATCTTCGGTGAGAAAGCACGTGAGGTAAGAGATACATCTCTGAAAGTACCTCATGGAGAATATGGTATCGTAGTAGATGCCAAAGTATTTACAAGAGAAAACGGAGATGAGCTGTCACCTGGAGTAAATCAGGCAGTTCGTATTTACATCGCTCAGAAGAGAAAGATCTCCGTTGGTGATAAGATGGCCGGACGACATGGAAACAAGGGTGTTGTTTCCCGTGTACTTCCAGTAGAAGATATGCCATTCCTTCCGAATGGACGTCCTCTGGATATCGTGCTGAACCCACTGGGTGTGCCTTCCCGTATGAACATCGGACAGGTGCTCGAGATTCATCTGAGTCTTGCAGCAAAAGCACTTGGATTCAACGTATCAACTCCTGTATTCGCAGGTGCGAACGAGAACGATATCATGGATACACTGGATCTGGCAAATGATTATGTAAACCTTGAGTGGGATGAGTTCGAGAAGAAACATGGCGAAGAGCTTCGTCCGGAAGTTCTCCAGTTCCTGTCTGAGAACAGAGATCACAGAGAACTCTGGAAGGGTGTTCCGCTGTCAAGAGACGGTAAGGTTCGTCTTCGTGACGGACGTACAGGAGAGTACTTCGACAGCCCGGTAACAATCGGACACATGCATTATCTGAAACTGCATCATCTGGTAGACGACAAGATCCATGCTCGTTCTACTGGTCCTTACTCTCTCGTAACACAGCAGCCGCTGGGTGGAAAAGCTCAGTTCGGTGGACAGCGTTTCGGAGAGATGGAGGTATGGGCCCTGGAGGCTTATGGTGCATCTTATACACTGCAGGAGATCCTGACAGTGAAGTCTGACGACGTTGTAGGACGTGTGAAGACATATGAGGCAATTATTAAGGGAGAGAATATTCCTGAACCAGGAGTTCCTGAGTCATTTAAGGTTCTTCTTAAAGAGCTCCAGTCACTTGCTCTGGATGTCCGCGTACTGCGTGATGACAATACAGAGGTTAAGATCATGGAGAGCGTTGATTACGGTGAGACAGACCTGCGTCATATCATCGAAGGAGACAGAAAGTATCGTGATGAGAATGAATCTTTCGGAGATCATGGATTCACAGAGAAGGAGTTTGTCGGAGAAGAACTGGAAGATGTTGAACTGGACGAAGAGCCGGACGACAGCGATCTTGAGAACTTAAGTTTGATGATGATTACCTGGGTGAGGAATAATAAGGAGGAGCCGTTTTTATGCCAAATAACAATGAACAACAATATGAACCGTTAACATTTGATGCGATTAAGATCGGCCTGGCTTCACCTGAAAAAATCCTGGAGTGGTCCAGAGGTGAGGTGACAAAGCCGGAGACCATCAACTACAGGACTTTGAAGCCGGAGAAGGACGGACTTTTCTGTGAGAGAATCTTCGGACCAAGCAAAGACTGGGAGTGTCACTGCGGTAAATACAAAAAGATCCGTTATAAGGGTGTTGTATGTGATCGCTGTGGTGTTGAAGTTACAAAGGCCAGTGTTCGTCGTGAGCGTATGGGACACATCGCTCTGGCAGCACCGGTATCCCATATCTGGTACTTCAAAGGAATTCCGAGCCGTATGGGTCTGATCCTTGATATTTCTCCAAGAACACTGGAGAGAGTACTTTACTTTGCTTCTTATATCGTGCTTGATAAGGGAGAGACAGATCTCTCTTACAAGCAGATCCTTTCAGAGGCAGAGTATCAGGAAGCAAAGGAAAAATGGGGAAGACATGCATTCCGTGTAGGATGGGTGCTGAATCCATCAAAGAGCTTCTTGAGTCTATTGACCTTGAGAAAGAATATGCAGAACTTCAGGCAGGACTGGAGAATGCAACAGGACAGAAGCGTGCGAGAATCGTAAAACGTCTGGAAGTTGTAGAAGCATTCCGCGAGTCCGGAAACAGACCGGAGTGGATGATCCTTACAGCTATCCCGGTTATCCCGCCGGATCTGCGTCCTATGGTACAGCTGGATGGAGGACGTTTTGCAACATCTGACCTGAATGATCTGTACAGAAGAATCATTAACAGAAATAACCGTCTGAGAAGACTCCTTGAACTGGGAGCACCAGATATTATCGTAAGAAACGAAAAGCGTATGCTTCAGGAGCTGTTGATGCGCTGATCGATAACGGACGTCGTGGACGTCCGGTAACAGGACCTGGAAACAGAGCACTCAAGTCTCTGTCTGACATGCTGAAAGGTAAGTCCGGACGTTTCCGTCAGAACCTGCTTGGAAAACGTGTTGACTATTCAGGACGTTCTGTTATCGTCGTTGGACCAGAACTGAAGATCTATCAGTGTGGTCTGCCGAAAGAGATGGCAATCGAGCTGTTCAAGCCATTCGTTATGAAAGAGCTTGTAGCGAATGGAACAGCACACAACATCAAAAATGCAAAGAAAATGGTCGAGAGACTTCAGCCAGAGGTATGGGATGTGCTTGAAGAAGTAATCAAAGAGCATCCGGTTATGCTGAACCGTGCCCCTACTCTGCATAGACTTGGTATCCAGGCATTTGAGCCAATCCTTGTAGAAGGTAAGGCAATCAAGCTTCATCCACTGGTATGTACAGCTTACAATGCCGATTTCGATGGAGACCAGATGGCTGTCCATGTACCGCTGTCACAGGAAGCACAGGCAGAGTGCCGTTTCCTTCTTCTTTCACCAAACAACTTGCTGAAACCATCTGATGGTGGTCCGGTAGCCGTTCCTTCACAGGATATGGTACTTGGTATTTACTATCTGACTCAGCTTCGTCCTGGTGCAAAGGGAGAGGGCATGTTCTTTAAGAGCGTGAACGAGGCTATTCTTGCATACGAGAATGGATATATCACACTTCACTCACAGATTAAAGTACGTGTGACAAAGACTCTTGCAAATGGAGCAGAGAAGACAGGAACTATCGACGCAACACTTGGTCGTCTCCTGTTTAACGAGATCATTCCACAGGATCTTGGTTTTGTAGACCGTGAGGTTGAGGGAAATGAACTTAAGATGGAAATTGACTTCCATGTTGGTAAGAAACAGCTGAAGCAGATCCTTGAGAAAGTTATCAACACTCATGGAGCTACACAGACAGCAGAAGTTCTTGATGATGTTAAGGCAATCGGATACAAGTTCTCTACAAGAGCAGCTATGACAGTATCCATTTCCGATATGACTGTACCACCGCAGAAACCGCAGATGATGCAGGAAGCACAGGATACAGTAGACAAGATCACAAAGAATTACAAACGTGGTCTTATCACAGAGGAAGAGCGTTACAAAGAAGTTGTTGAGACATGGAAAGCAACTGATGATAAACTGACAGAGGCACTGCTGACAGGTCTTGATAAATACAATAACATCTTCATGATGGCAGATTCCGGAGCCCGTGGATCTGACAAGCAGATCAAACAGCTTGCAGGTATGCGTGGACTTATGGCTGATACAACAGGTCGTACGATCGAGTTGCCTATCAAGTCAAACTTCCGTGAAGGTCTTGACGTACTGGAATACTTCATGTCTGCCCATGGAGCTCGAAAAGGAATGGCCGATACAGCTCTTCGTACAGCCGATTCCGGTTACCTGACAAGACGTCTTGTAGACGTATCTCAGGAGCTTATCATTCACGATGCAGATTGTGCAAAACCGGGTCAGCCGCTTCCGGGAATGTATGTATCTGCATTCATGGATGGAAATGAAGAGATTGA
This sequence comes from Ruminococcus sp. OM04-4AA, assembly GCF_003462585.1. Classification (NCBI taxonomy): domain Bacteria; kingdom Bacillati; phylum Bacillota; class Clostridia; order Eubacteriales; family Oscillospiraceae; genus Ruminococcus; species Ruminococcus sp. OM04-4AA. Next base: position 41,647 of record NZ_QTZH01000019.1, read on the forward strand.
GAGCCTTCAGGATCGTATCACAGGAAGATTTGCTGCTGAGGATCTTAAAGATAAAGACGGAAACGTCCTTGTAAAAGCAAACCATATGATTACACCTCGTCGTGCAGAGCGCGTGATGAAGAAAGGTGTTGACGAGAACGGAAATCCTCTTGAGCAGGTTAAGATCCGTACAATTCTTACATGTAAATGTAAGAACGGTGTATGCTCCAAATGTTATGGTGCGAACATGGCAACAGGTGAGGCAGTTCAGGTTGGTGAGGCAGTCGGAATCATGGCCGCTCAGTCAATCGGAGAACCAGGTACACAGCTTACTATGCGTACATTCCATAATGGTGGAGTTGCCGGTGACGATATCACACAGGGTCTTCCTCGTGTCGAGGAGCTTTTCGAGGCAAGAAGACCTAAGGGACTTGCCATCATCACAGAGATCGCAGGACGTGCAACACTCAGTGATACAAAGAAGAAACGTGAGGTTATCGTTACAAACGAAGAGACAGGAGAATCCAAATCCTATCTTATTCCTTACGGATCACGTATCAAAGTACAGGACGGCGTTATGCTTGAAGCCGGAGATGAGCTTACAGAAGGTAGCGTAAATCCACATGATATCCTGAAAATCAAAGGACTTCGTGCAACACAGGATTATATGCTCCAGGAAGTACAGCGTGTATACCGTCTCCAGGGTGTTGAGATCAACGATAAGCATATCGAGGTTATCGTTCGTCAGATGCTGAAGAAGATCAGAATCGAAGAGAAGGGAGATACAGAGTTCCTGCCTGGAACAATGGTAGACGTTCTTGACTTCGAAGAAGTAAACGAGCAGCTTGTTGCAGAAGGAAAAGAGCCGGCTACCGGAGAACAGATTATGCTTGGTATCACAAAGGCTTCTCTGGCAACAGAATCCTTCCTGTCAGCCGCTTCCTTCCAGGAGACAACAAAGGTTCTGACAGAAGCAGCTATCAAGGGTAAAGTTGACCATCTGGTTGGTCTGAAAGAGAACGTTATCATCGGTAAACATATTCCTGCCGGAACAGGTATGAAGAAGTACCGTGATGTAAAACTCAACACAGATATTAAGATGGAAGATGAACTGGATCTTGAAGATGATCTGAATCTGGATGAAGATTTTGACATGGACGAAAATGTTGATCTGACAGATGAGTTCGTAGAAGAGAACACAGAAGATGCTGCAGAAACATCCGTAGAAGAACCAGCAACAGAAGAATAAAACATTATCGTAGAAATCATTTTACTGATATACGGACGAAAACAGAAAATATTATTTTAGAAAGTCGATTGTTAGAAGAATGATACAGGAACGCCGACTCAGGGTTACGCATACTGTTCATACTAGGAAAAACAACAGACTGCTAAAAACAAAGAAAGGATTGACAAACTCGCTGTCGCTCAGACAGCTGTCAATCCTTTCTTTAACGCAATCTATTGCTTTTCAAGTATGAGCCAAGCATGCTACACATTCGTCTTCGTCCCTGTACCATCCTTCTAACATGAAACTTCTCGAAGTTCATATTTTCTGTTTTCTGTTTATTGAAAAAGATAGACTTCTACGCTAAATTTTATTAAATACAAACACGTTTGAGATAGGGATATCATTCTATAGAACATCCGGTTCCTTTCCGTCTCAAGTAAAGTTCTTCTTTCGAGAGCGTAGAAATCAGATAGCGCCGAAAAACTTACTGATAGATAGATGTCGAGGGTTTGATTCAGGTGACTGTTCTGTGTGCTTGGAAAGACTTAAAAAACGAAAGATTACGTTAAAGCAGTGCGAGGCTACTGTCTGAAGCGGCAGCAAGTTTGCCGAGCACTGCTTTGCTCTTAGTAAGCTTTCGTTTTTCTTAGTCTTTCCTGTATACAGAACCCGGAGCCTGCATCAAACCCTCGACATCTGTCTATTCGAATAAACTCTATATGCGATATCTGATTTTGTTCGAACTCGAAAAAGAATCTCTACGATAAATCTTTATTTAAATAGTCTCTCCATTTTTGTATTTCTGAAGTACATTCTGAATACGCTCGTTCGGGCTGAGAATTTCACTCAGGGAACCATCGTGATTCAGAGTATCAATGATCAGAGCAATGTACTTACTCATGTCACAGTTGATATAATATGGTTTTGAAAGAAGGTTTGGTGTCTGATAAATCAGGTTTGTTGTCAGGATACCGTTGATGATACCTTCTTCATAAGCTTTGTCAAATTTTTCCATTCCGTTTGTGAACAGACCAAATGTAGCAGCAGCAAAGATACGGTTTGCTTTACGTCTCTTTAACTCTGTAGCAACTTCAATGATACTGTCTCCGGAAGAAATCATATCATCAATAATAATTACATCTTTGCCCTCTACAGAGCTTCCGAGGAATTCATGAGCAACGATAGGGTTACGTCCGTTTACAATCTGAGTATAATCACGACGTTTGTAGAACATACCCATATCTAAACCAAGAACGTTGGCAAGATATACAGCACGGTTTGTACCACCTTCATCCGGACTGATTGCCATCATATGCTCACTGTCAATCTGCAGGTCCTTTACATTGCGAAGAAGACCTTTAATGAACTGGTAAGTTGGTGAGATTGTCTCAAATCCACTCAGCGGAATTGCATTTGATACACGTGGGTCATGTGCATCAAAAGTAATAATGTTGTCTACACCCATGCGAACAAGCTCCTGAAGCGCAAGCGCGCAGTCAAGAGATTCACGGGAAGTTCTCTTATGCTGACGGCTTTCATAAAGGAATGGCATAATAACGTTAATACGACGTCCCTTACCACCTACAGCAGCAATGATTCTCTTTAAGTTCTGGAAATGGTCATCCGGTGACATATGGTTTGTGTTTCCTGTCAGAGAGTAAGTAACATTATAATTACATACATCAACCATCAGGTAAATATCTTTTCCTCGTACGGATTCTCCAAGGATACCTTTGGCTTCACCAGAACCAAAACGCGGTACACTGGCATTGATCAGATAATTATCTTTCTCATATCCCGAGAAAGCAACGTCATTCTTGTGCTCGTGAGCACTTTCACGACGCCATTTAACAAGGTAATCATTTACCTTATTTCCAAGCTCTTCGCAGCCAAGTAAAGGAATGATTCCAAGGCTTCCTACTGGTATGTTCTCCAAGATACGTTCTGAACGACTTAACATGAGTCATAATCCTCCTAATGTTCTAACTTCTTTTTAATACGTATATCATCACCGACTATTTTCAACAGACTATATCTGCTTGTAATTCTGGAGAAAGAACGCTCAGTATAAAGATCAGCGAGTGACTCCAAAGAAAGGTTTGTTGAAATAATCGTTGATTTCCTATGCAGTAGCCTTTCGTTGATGCAAGTAAAAAACTGTGATGCAATAAAGGCATTTGTGTACTCTGTACCAAGATCATCAATAATAAGCAGATCACAGTCAAAAATGTATTCACACATGTTATGTGCATCAATGTCATTTTTGTCAAATGCATTCTTGGCAAGAGTATTAAAAAGCTGTGGAGCAGAAAAATACAAAACAGAATATTCTCTGTTCATAATCTCTTTTGCGATACAGGTGGAGAGAAAGGTTTTCCCAACACCGACATCTCCATAGAAAAAGAGATTGTTGAACTCTGTCCCAAAGCTGTCGATAAAATGATGGCAGATGCGTAAAGTGTCTTCCATCATGGAACGAGAAGAACGTCCCGTTTTCTTATCGTAATGTGAAACCGGATAATAGTCAAGTCTGAAATTGCTAAAATCTGTTTCTACAGGGAATTTTTTAATATTTGACTGGTCATAAAGCAATCCAATGATTGCTTTTTTGAAACAATGGCATTTTTGATTACCAATATATCCGGTGTCTTTACAATCCGGACAGTCGTAAACCGGCTCCAGATAATCTTCTGGGAAGCCGGCTGATTTGAGCAGATGAATCTTACGATTACGTAATTCTGCAAGATCTTTCTTTAAAGCATCAACTGCACTGGTATCTCCATCAAGTAGTTTCTTTCCATACTGAATAGACAGTGAGGCAATGGAGTCATCAAGTGCTTTGAAGTCAGGGAGCTTTTTATAGACTTCTTCATACCGAGCCACCTGAATGTCATGGCTATGTAATTGTTTTTGCTCATATTTACGCATGATTGCATGGTACTGTGAATTTTTTAATCCCATGAAAAGACTCCTTTTAATTTCTCTTTAAAATAATTGACCTTCTAAATCATTGCTTTTTCGTTAGTTGCTCTTCAGAAGCTGCTCTTCTAGAGAATCCATGTCGTAGGAACGTCTCTCAAAATTATTCAGATTTCTTGTGACATTCTTTGGTTTTGTGACAGGACTTCTATGTAAGGAACGTTCTTTCTGGAATTCATGATCCAAAGCATTGATATCAGTCAGATGATGAATATTGCATTCATACCATTTTGTGAGAATGGAGTCAGCATATTCAAAACTTGGCTGATGTGTGGCAGAGATTGTTCTGCGGCAGGCCTCCTGAATGATGTCAGCGGAAAAGCCATAAGTATCAGCCCATTTATTAATATATTCCAGTTCAGAAGAGGCAGGTCCTCTGTTCTTAATACCGAATGCATTCAAAACCGTGTAGCAGTTACGGCTGTATGCAGCAGCCTGTTCTTTAGCCTGTGATACGGTTTCAACTCCGTTCTCTACCCAGGAAATGGCAACCTTCTGGATGTAATGCATACTCTTATGTCCGTTCTCTACACAGGATTCAATCAGATATTCAATCAGATCAGCAGACATATGCAGTGTATCATAGAAATAAGTAATTGTGTCGACATCCGTATGCGTCAGTGTCTTGCCAAGGTACTGTTCCGTGATGAACAGGAGAGACTTGATCTCCTTCTGGGCACGGAATGTATCAAGAGGAACCGCATTGGAAACCGGAGTCTGGATATTGCTTTCTACCGGTGCAGAAACAGCTTCTGATCGGAACTCTGTTACCGGAGCTACAGGAGTCTGAGCAGGGATTGATCCTGAGGATAGCTTGATGTACAGCCGGAAAAATCAGTTGTATCTCCACAAGTATTCTCTTCCTCATCGCGAAGAAATTCAACGGCAGTGATTCCACCGTCCGGTCCGTGTCCAAGTCTGAGAAGACCGACAGATTCCCAGTAACGGAAAGCGCGAAGAACATCATTCTCTGTATTATTCAGATAATCTGCGATCATGGAGATGCTCAGAGAAGATGCAGCATCCTCAACATGACGGAGAAGAAAAAGGTATACTTTTACAAACTCTCCGTTCGCATTCGCCATATAATGATCTACAAAGCTGTTCGGCAGCATTGTCATATTCATCTGAAAATTATTCTTTAAAACCAAAGTCTTCATAACTTATCCTGCTTTCTCTATGTATTAACCAATTGCCACTTGCTCTGTCTGATGAGGGCAACCTGAAATCTATATCTTCTTCTCTTTAGTGTGAATATTATAACATCATATGAGAATCTTAAAAAGAATTTTCGAGTGGGTAACTAGGACTTTTTTGTAGATAACTATGTGGAGAAAATGTGGATAAAGTGTGGAAAAGTTCACATGCATGTGGATATCTATGTGAACTTTTCCACAGAATAGTTTAGCAAAATTATTGGGAAAGCCTTATTTTAAAAGGTCTTCGCCGATCTTAACAACATCTCCGGCTCCCATTGTAATCAGGAGGTCTCCGGATTTGCAGTTTTCCTTAAGGAAATCTTCTATTTGTTCAAAACTTGGAAGGTAATGTGCATCTGTTCCAAGTTTGCGCGCTTCCTCTGCAAGACCGGCAGAAGAAACTCCCAGAGTATCTGTCTCACGGGCTGCATAGATATCTGCAAGAACCAGATGATCCGTGTGAGAAAGAGCCTCTGCAAATTCATGGAAGAAAGCTTTTGTTCTCGTATAAGTATGTGGCTGGAAGACACACCATACCTGATTGTGTGGGTAGTGCTGTGCAGCCTTCAGAGTAGCGGCAATCTCTGTCGGATGATGTGCATAATCATCGACAACAGTTACACCGTTAAATGTTCCCTTGTATTCGAAACGACGGTCTGTTCCGCTGAAAGAAAGAATTCCTTTTTTAATTGTTTCCATTGGAATCTGAAGCAGTTCAGCAGTAGCAATAGATGCAAGTGCATTTGACACATTATGATCACCTGTTACAGAAAGCTGGATATGGTCAACCGCTTTTCTGTTCTTTATAAGATCAAATGCAACAAGCCCTTTTTCATCATAAGTGATGTTAGCAGCACTGTAGTCAAGCATATCAGAAGAACCATAAGTGATCACATTACAGTCAAGACCTTCATAAATCTCCTGATAATTGTCGATATCACCATTGATGATCAAAGTTCCATCAGAAGGAAGAAGTGCCGCAAACTGATGGAAAGAATGTCTGATGTCTTCAAGATCTTTGAAGAAGTCCAGATGATCTTCCTCAATATTGAGAATGACACTGATCTTCGGATAAAAATGAAGAAAACTGTTTGTATACTCACAGGCTTCTGTGATAAAAGTCTCGGATTTTCCAACGCGGATGTTACCACCGATCGCCTTGAGAATACCACCGACAGAAATTGTAGGATCCAGATCGGCTGCAAGTAAAATATGAGAGATCATGGATGTAGTAGTAGTTTTTCCATGAGTACCGGATACAGCGATCGGTGTCTTGTAATTTTTCATCAGCTGTCCAAGCAGCTCTGCGCGTGTAAGCATTGGAATTTTGCGGGCAACAGCTTCCATAAGCTCCGGATTAGCTTTATTGATCGCAGCAGTGTATACAACACAGTCAATTCCGTCAGAAATGTTCTCGGCACACTGTCCGTAATGGATGATGGCACCTTCAGACTCCAGCTTCTTTGTGAGTGGAGACTCCTTTGAATCTGAACCGGATACAGTAAATCCTTCTTCCAGAAGAATCTCAGCAAGACCGCTCATACTGATTCCGCCAATTCCAATAAAATGAATATGTATCGGCTTTTCAAAATTGATTTTATACATTGAGATACGCCCTTTCTTTAATAGATTTTATAAAATAACTTGTGATTTTAGTCATAAATCTTCTATATCGTTTATATTATACTATATATCGAAAAAAAAGAAAGAAGATCTTTTTGGTAGAAATTGATAAAAAGGAGAAAAAAGTATGAAAAAATTTGTAAAATATGTTTGTTATTTCTAAATATATGGTATAATGATTTTAGCTTACTTGAAATGAGGTGACGTAATGTATAAGAAGGAAATGATTGCCATGCTGCTGGCGGGTGGACAGGGCAGTCGACTTGGAGTACTTACATCAAAAGTTGCAAAACCAGCAGTTGCTTTTGGTGGAAAGTACCGTATTATTGATTTCCCGCTTAGCAACTGTATTAACTCGGGAATCGATACGGTTGGTGTACTGACACAGTATCAGCCGCTTCGCCTGAATACACATATTGGAATTGGAATTCCGTGGGATCTGGACCGCAACGTTGGAGGGGTATCAGTTCTCCCACCATATGAGAAGAGTACAAACAGTGAGTGGTATACAGGAACAGCGAATGCCATTTATCAGAATCTGAATTACATAGAGACTTATAATCCGGACTATGTACTGATTCTTTCAGGAGATCATATTTATAAGATGGATTATGAAGTGATGCTTGATTTCCACAAGGCAAACGATGCTGATGTGACAATTGCAGCGATGCCGGTGCCGATGGAAGAAGCAAGCCGTTTCGGAATTGTAGTGACAGATCAGGACAGCAGGATCAAAGAATTCGAAGAGAAGCCTGAGAAGCCAAGCAGTAATCTGGCATCAATGGGAATCTATATCTTCAGCTGGCCGGTTCTTAAAGAGGCACTTATCAAGCTGAAAGACCAGCCAAACTGTGATTTCGGAAAACACATTATTCCATATTGTCATGAAAAAGGGGACAGGCTGTTTGCGTATGAGTACAACGGATACTGGAAAGATGTTGGAACACTCAGCTCTTATTGGGAAGCGAATATGGAACTGATCGATATCATTCCGGAGTTTAATCTTTATGAAGAATTCTGGAAGATTTATACGAACAGTGCGAATATTCCTCCACAGTATATTGCAGAGAATGCTGTTGTAGACAGATGTATCATTGCAAACGGAACAGAAATTTACGGAGAAGTCCACAGTTCTGTTCTTGGAGGAAGTGTTACTGTAGGAAAAGGCAGCGTAGTCCGTGACTCAATTATTATGCAGGGAGTTACGATCGGAGAAAACTGTGTGATCGAGAAAGCAATCATAGCAGAAGACACGGTGATTGGAAATGATGTTTCTATCGGAATCGGAAGTGAAGTTCCGAATAAGATGAAGCCGAATATTTACAGCGGTGGACTGGCTACAATCGGAGAGAATTCAGTGATTCCGGGAGGAGTACAGATTGGAAAGAATACCGCCATCAGTGGAGTGACATCATCCGAGGATTACATAGATGGAGTACTTGCAAGCGGTGAGACATTGATAAAGGCAGGTGACAGAGCATGAGAGCAGTAGGAATTATTTTAGCCGGCGGTAACAGCAGAAAGATGAAAGAGCTGACTTCAAGACGTGCGGCAGCAGCAATGCCGGTTGCCGGAAGCTATCGCGCAATTGACTTTACATTAAGTAATATGACAAACTCTCATATCCAGAAAGTTGCTGTGCTGACACAGTACAATGCCCGTTCTTTGAATGAGCATCTGAATTCCTCCAAATGGTGGGATTTTGGAAGAAAACAAGGTGGATTATATGTATTCACACCTACGATCACAGATGATAACGGTTACTGGTACAGAGGAACTGCGGATGCGATTTATCAGAATCTGGATTTCCTGAGAAGATGTCATGAACCTTATGTAATCATTACATCAGGTGATGCAGTCTATAAGATGGATTATAATAAAGTGCTGGAATATCATATTGCGAAGAAAGCAGATATCACTGTTGTTTGTAAAGAACTTGGAGCAGGAGAAGATGCGACAAGATTCGGAACCGTTAAGATGAATGAATCTTGCAGAATCGAAGAATTTGAAGAAAAACCGATGATTGCAAGATCACAGACAATCTCTACAGGAATTTATGTGATCCGCAGAAGACTGCTGATCGATCTTGTAGAACAATGTGCGGAAGAAGAGAGACATGATTTCGTAAATGATATCCTGATCCGTTATAAGAATGTAAAGAAGATTTATGGTTATAAGATTGAAAGCTATTGGAATAATATTTCAACAGTAGATGCATATTACAAGACGAATATGGATTTCCTGAAACCGGAAGTGAGAAAATATTTCTTCAAGGATCTGCCAAGTGTATATTCTAAGGTGAGTGATCAGCCACCGGCAAAATATAATCCGGGTGCGATCGTGAAGAACAGTCTGGTTGGAAGCGGAAGTATTATTAATGGAACGATAGAGAACTCAGTTATTTTCAAGAAAGTATTTGTTGGAAATAATTGCGTGATCAAGAACTCTATCATATTGAATGATGTATATCTTGGAGATAATACATACATTGAGAACTGTATTGTAGAGAGCAGGGATACGATCCGTGCGAATACAAGACATGTAGGGGAAGACGGAATTAAAATAGTTATTGAAAAGAATGAAAGATATGCATTATAAGCCAAGATAAGCACAAAAACCCTGAAAAAGGGTGTTTATATTCCGTGATAATGCAAAAGAGAAAGGGGAACTGTAATATGCAGATTACAGATGTACGTGTACGTAAAGTTACGAAAGAGGGAAAGTTAAAAGCAGTAGTATCTATCACAATTGATGAGGAGTTTGTTGTTCATGATATCAAAGTGATCGAAGGTGAAAAGGGGCTTTTCATTGCAATGCCAAGTAAAAAAGCATTAGATGGAGAGTATCGTGATATCGCACATCCGATCAATTCAGGAACAAGAGAACGAATTCAGTCAACAATTCTTACAAGATATCAGCAGGCACTTGAAGAAGAGCCGGAGCCGTTGGTTGTTGACGAGATGTAGGGTATTGTGGTGCTGCTCTTATCTTGGATAAATGACAAGTAAAGGCAGGGCTAATACAATAGATAGGAAACAGGCGAAAGGAAAAGTGCAATGATTGCCCGATCACTGCACTTTTCCTTTTTGTCTTATAAATGAAAAACCATTTTTTCACCGGTTGTCGGATGTGTGAATTCCAGCCGGCAGGCACAAAGCATTAACTGTCGTGAAGTGCATGCGGCAGTGCCATATTTCCGATCCCCGATCAGAGGGTGTCCGGCATGTGCAAACTGCACGCGAATCTGATGATGACGCCCGGTATCCAGATGAATTTCCAGTTGGGAAAAAGGTTCACCAGAAGGAAGTGTACCTGTATGGATTACTCTATAATGAAGTCGTGCATACTTTGCATCAGGCACATTTTCTTCACAGACACGGGAGGTGTTGGTTCGTCCGTCTTTTACAAGATAGTCTTCCAGAGTTCCTTCGTTGTGTTCGAAAATGCCTAAAGCCTGTGCACGGTAATATTTCCCAAAACCAGATGTGGTAAGCTGGCGGGAAAGTTCCTTTGCGGCAGCAGGTGTTTTGCAAAACAAGAAGTCCTTCTACCGGTTGGTCCAGCCGATGGATGACAGCAAGATAAGGTTCGCGTGAAGCGGTTTTTTAGCAGTATTTTTTATCAGATGATTTTTAAAATTACTGACCATATCTTTTGTGCCAATGCGGTTGCTCTGGGTAGGAACTCCAGCAGGTTTATGACAGACGATAATATCCTTGTCCTCATATATTATTT
>NZ_QTZH01000002.1:0-169066 GCF_003462585.1 Ruminococcus sp. OM04-4AA
ATGCATTTATAGTAGGAGAGCATGGAGACAGTGAAGTTGTGGCATGGTCATCTGCCAATGTATCCGGTGTTCCGCTTAGTGACATGTGTGAGATGAGAGGACATTATAACCATAAGGAAAATACGAAGGAAATCGCAGATGCTGTCAAAAACAGTGCCTATGAGATTATTAATAAGAAGCATGCGACATATTATGGAATTGCAATGTCAGTAAAACGTATCTGTGAAGTAATTATGCGTGACGAAAAATCAATACTTCCTGTATCGCACATGATACATGGAGTATATGAGATTGATGATGTTGTATTAAGTATGCCTGTCATTGTTGGTGCAGACGGAATTGAATCTGATATACCGATTAATCTTAGTGGAGAAGAAGCATTGAAGCTAAAAGAATCAGCAGACGCATTAAAGAATATAATTGACACATTAGAGCTGTAAATAGAAAGGGTATAGTTATTTAATTCCCATTTTCACCTTGGGGAAATATTACGAGGAAGATGGGAGAATTGTGCTTCCTTTAGCAGTTCAAGTTCATCATGCGGTATGTGATGGATTTCATATCTGCCGGTTTGTCAATGAACTGCAAGAATTACGCAATTCGTGTTAAATTTTCAAGGTACAAATAAAATCATATATTAATTAACGTGTCTTTTGCCCCCTAATCAGGATAGATAAAAAATTTCATCAAGAGCCTGTATTTATGACCTTCATCTTTTGAATATATGTAAGGACATTCTTTGAGCAGGCATAAAAATATTTTTTACAACAATTATTTTCAGTGTGGCAGGCGCTGCTGATTTTTTTACAAAAACAATCTTGACAGTGACATTGAAAGCTGCATAATAACATTAACAGAACCCACCACGCCTCTGATTTTTCATGCGCAACCCGGTGGGACTTTCTTATTTATGGGGTGTTTTATGTGACAAGAGATGAAAATGAATATTCACAAAAATAAGATGCTATGGTATAATACAAGGTACTGTATTAGGGCTTCTTATGAGAGGCGCTGAAATATGGGAAAAGATTTAAAAGGTTACAAGAATGAAATCAGTATCGTTTTATACTACAAACCGGATTGCGAACAGGCGAATTGGTAGGATTGAAATCTAAGGATTTATAGGAGGAATATAGAAAGATGAAACTTGGAATCGTAGGATTACCGAACGTAGGAAAAAGTACACTGTTTAACTCACTGACAAAGGCCGGTGCAGAATCTGCAAATTATCCATTCTGTACAATTGACCCGAATGTCGGTGTCGTAACAGTTCCGGATAAGAGACTGGATGTGCTTGGAGAGATGTATCATACAAAGAAGATCATTCCAGCAGCAATTGAGTTTGTTGATATTGCAGGACTTGTGAAGGGAGCATCCAAAGGAGAAGGACTTGGAAACCAGTTCCTTGCCAATATCCGTGAGGTTGATGCAATCGTACATGTTGTAAGATGCTTCGAGAATACGAATATTGTGCATGTAGACGGAAGTATTGATCCGCTGCGTGACATTGAGACAATCAATCTTGAGCTGATTTTCTCAGATCTTGAGGTTCTTGAAAGAAGAATCTCCAAGACAGTGAAGCTTTCTAGAAATGATAAGATGGCGGCGAAAGAGCTGGATCTTCAGAACCGTTTGAAAGCACATCTGGAAGAGAATAAGATGGCAAAGAGCTTCGTGACAGAGGATGAGGATGAGCAGGCATGGCTTGCCGAGTACAACCTTCTGACAGCAAAACCTGTAATCTTTGCAGCAAATGTATCTGAGGATGATCTTGCTGATGATGGTGTGAACAATGCAGGGGTTCAGGCAGTTCGTGAGTATGCAAAAGAGGAAGACTGCGAAGTGTTCGTAGTATGTGCAGAAATTGAAGAAGAAATTTCTCAGTTAGATGATGATGAGAAGTCCATGTTCCTTGAAGACCTTGGATTAGAAGAATCCGGACTTGAGAAGCTGATCAAGGCAAGCTATCATCTTCTTGGACTGATCAGTTATCTGACAGCAGGGGAGCCGGAAGTTCGTGCATGGACAATCAAGAAGGGAACAAAGGCACCACAGGCAGCTGGTAAGATTCATACAGACTTTGAACGTGGATTTATCCGTGCGGAAGTAGTAAGTTATGATGATCTGATGGCATGCGGAACTCATGCGGCAGCAAAAGAAAAAGGATTAGTTCGTCTGGAAGGAAAAGACTATGTCGTTCAGGACGGAGATATCATGCTGTTCAGATTTAACGTTTAACAGATATAGGGAATATGCTTGAAAACCAGTTAGATTCATTGTTTTCTAATTGGAAAAGCAGTAAAAACAGGAATCAGGAACAACTGGATTTGTTCCTGATTTCTGTGGATATGAAAGGAAATAACATAATATGCATTACAATATCAGCTTTCCAAATTTAGGGATTTATCTGGATCATGTAGGAAAAAGCATCAGCATCTTTGGATTTTCAATTGCTTACTACGGCATGATTATCGGTGCGGCAATTTTGATTGGATTTTTGATTGCCACAGTGGAAGCAAAAAGAACAGGACAGAATCCGGAAGACTATCTGGATATGGGAATTGTCGGAGTAATTGCAGGAATTGCAGGCGCAAGAATCTATTATGTGATTTTCTCCTGGGATTTATATAAAGATAATCTTTTGTCTATCTTTAATCTCAGAGAAGGTGGTCTGGCAATTTATGGTGGCGTGATCGGAGCAGTGATCGCAGTTTTTGTGATGGCTGCTGTTAAGAAAAAATCACCATTTCAGATTTTGGATACAATCGCACTGGCACTTCTGAATGGTCAGATGCTTGGACGTTGGGGGAATTTCTTTAACAGGGAAGCATTTGGAGAATATACGGATTGTCTGTTTGCGATGAGGCTTCCGGTTGATGCAGTAAGGCCGGAAGATATCACAGAACTTATGCGTGAGAATATGCAGAGAATTGATGGAGTCAGTTATATCCAGGTACATCCGACATTTTTGTATGAATCATTATGGTGTGCCGGACTGCTTATTATATTGTTTCTGTATAGGAAACATAAGAAATATGAAGGTGAGCTCTTTCTTATGTACCTGTTTGGTTATGGGGCAGGACGCGTGTGGATCGAGAGGCTTAGAACGGATCAGCTTGTTCTTCCGGGGATCGGATTTCCGGTGTCAGAACTTCTGGCAGGTTGTCTGGTGATTATGACAGGAATTATGCTGATCTATTGCAGAAGACATTGCAGAAAAAAAAACGAGAAGAAAAAAGTGGATCAGTATGAGCCGGTGCCAACAAAGATCAAAGGGAAAAAACCACCGAAGTGGGATGACCGGTTGTTTAAGAATAGATAGAATAATAAGAAAAAAGTATAGTGATTCATAAGTCAGAAGAGTTAATGTTCAACAGAAAGAACTCTTCTGACTTTTTCTATTTCTGCCTGTTTTAGTTAATAATCCCCAATACCAGCACTGATAACTATTCTCAAAACAATACTCTGTACACGAAAATATACAAAAGAGGATATTTATAACTCTAGACTTTTGTGACTTTTGGAGATATAATGAAACTACATGTGAATTAATTATACTTAACTCAGTGTAAAACCTATGTAACACCTAAGGAGGAATAAAAATGGCAAGAAAAATGAAGACCATGGACGGTAATCAGGCAGCAGCTCACGTTTCTTATGCATATACAGAAGTAGCAGCTATTTACCCGATTACGCCTTCATCCGTTATGCCGGAGCATATCGATGAGTGGGCTACTGAAGGAAGGGAGAACATTTTCGGACAGACTGTACAGGTTACAGAGATGCAGTCCGAGGCCGGAGCAGCAGGTGCTGTTCACGGATCATTAGCAGCAGGTGCTCTTACAACAACATTTACTGCTTCTCAGGGGCTCCTTCTTATGATTCCTAACTTATATAAGGTTGCTGGTGAGCAGCTTCCGGGAGTATTCAACGTATCTGCCCGTGCACTTGCAAGCCACGCACTGTCAATTTTTGGAGATCATTCTGACGTTTATGCCTGTCGTCAGACAGGAGCAGCTATGCTCTGTGAATCCAGCGTACAGGAAGTAATGGACCTTACTCCGGTTGCTCATTGTGCAGCACTTGAAGGAAAGATTCCATTCATCAACTTCTTTGATGGATTCAGAACATCACACGAGATTCAGAAAATCGAGACATGGGATTATGAAGATCTGAAAGACATGGTAAGCATGGAAGCAATCGACGAGTTCCGCGCACATGCACTTAACCCGAACCACCCATGCCAGAGAGGTTCAGCTCAGAACCCGGATATCTTCTTCCAGGCTAGAGAGGCTTGTAACCCATTCTATGATGCACTTCCGGGAATCGTTCAGAAGTACATGGATAAGGTTAATGAGAAGATCGGAACAGACTACAAACTGTTCAACTACTATGGAGCAGCAGATGCAGAGCACGTGATCGTAGCTATGGGATCTGTTTGTGACACGATCGAGGAGACAATCGATTACCTGACAGCTGCAGGAGAGAAAGTCGGAGTTGTTAAAGTTCGTCTTTACAGACCATTCAGCGCAGAAGCTCTGATCGATGCTATCCCGGATACAGTTAAGAAGATTTCTGTTCTTGACAGAACAAAAGAGCCAGGAGCACTTGGCGAGCCACTGTACCTGGATGTTGTTGCAGCACTTAAAGGATCTAAGTTCGATGCAGTTCCAGTTTACACAGGACGTTATGGACTTGGTTCTAAAGATACAACACCTGCTCAGATCGTTGCTGTATACCACAACGATGAGAAAGCTAAATTCACAATCGGTATTGAAGATGATGTTACACATCTTTCACTTGATGCTGGTAAGCCACTTGTTACAACACCAGAAGGAACAATCAACTGTAAGTTCTGGGGACTTGGAGCAGATGGTACTGTTGGAGCAAACAAGAACTCCATCAAGATCATTGGTGATAACACAGACATGTATGCACAGGCTTACTTTGATTATGACTCTAAGAAGTCCGGTGGTGTTACAATGTCTCACCTTCGCTTTGGTAAGAAACCGATTAAGTCAACATACCTGATTCACCAGGCTAACTTTGTAGCATGCCATAACCCATCTTATGTAAATAAGTACAACATGGTACAGGAGCTGGTTGACGGAGGAACATTCCTTCTGAACTGCCCATGGGATATGGAAGGACTTGAGGAGCATCTTCCGGGACAGGTGAAAGCTTATATTGCTAACCACGGAATCAAATTCTACACAATCGATGGTATCAAGATCGGTAAAGAGATCGGACTTGGCGGACGTATCAATACAGTTCTTCAGTCTGCATTCTTCAAACTTGCAGCTATCATTCCGGAAGAAGAGGCTATTGACCTTATGAAAGCAGCTGCTAAGGCTACTTACGGAAGAAAGGGTGACAAGATCGTACAGATGAACTACGATGCAATCGACGCAGGTGCTAAACAGGTTGTAGAAGTAGAAGTTCCAGAAAGCTGGAAAGATGCAGCTGACGAAGGTCTTGCTACACCACACATCGCAGATGGCGGAAGAGCTGATGCGATTGCATTTGCTAAGAACATTCAGGCAAAAGTTAATGCTCAGGAAGGAAATACACTCCCTGTATCTGCATTTAATGATTATATTGATGGATCTACACCATCAGGAACATCTGCATACGAGAAACGTGGTATCGCAGTAGATATTCCGGTTTGGAATCCAGATCAGTGTATCCAGTGTAACCGTTGTGCATATGTATGTCCGCACGCAGTTATCCGTCCGGTAGCTCTGACAGAGGAAGAAGTTGCTCAGGCTCCAGAAGGACTTAAGACACTTGATATGATCGGAATGCCGGGAATGAAGTTCACAATGACAGTATCCGCTTACGACTGTACAGGATGTGGATCTTGTGTGAATGTCTGCCCGGGCAAGAAGAATAAAGAGACAGGCGAAGTTGAGAAGGCTCTTACAATGGCTAACATGGAGCTAATGCAGGAGAGCAGACATTCTTCGACTTTGGTAGAGAGATTCCGGTTAAACCAGAAGTTGTTGCTAAATTCAAAGAGACAACAGTTAAGGGAAGCCAGTTCAAACAGCCACTCCTTGAGTTCTCAGGAGCTTGTGCAGGATGTGGTGAGACACCATACGCTAAGCTGATCACACAGCTGTTTGGTGATAGAATGTATATTGCAAATGCAACAGGATGTTCTTCTATTTGGGGTAACTCTTCACCGTCTACACCTTACACAGTAACACCGGAAGGTAAAGGACCTGCATGGAGCAACTCCCTGTTTGAAGACAACGCTGAGTTTGGATACGGTATGCTGCTTGCACAGAATACAATCAGAGACAGACTGAAAGCAAAAGTTGAGAAGATCGCAGAGAAGACTACAGATGAGGCAGTTAAGGCTGCAGCAGCTGAGTATCTTGAGACATATACAGTAGGCGCTACAAATGGAACAGCTACAGACAAACTTGTTGCAGCTCTTGAAGCACTCGATTGCGATTGCGAAGAGAGAGCAGAAGTTCTGAAGAACAAAGATTTCCTTGCTAAGAAATCCCAGTGGATCTTCGGAGGAGACGGATGGGCTTACGATATCGGATACGGCGGAGTTGACCACGTTCTTGCAAGCAAGAAAGATATCAACATTATGGTATTCGATACAGAGGTTTACTCCAACACAGGTGGACAGTCCTCTAAGGCTACTAAGACTGGTGCTACAGCTCAGTTCGCAGCAGGCGGAAAAGAGACTAAGAAGAAAGACCTTGCAGGAATGGCTATGACATACGGATACGTATACGTAGCTCAGATCGCTATGGGTGCTGACTTCAACCAGACAGTTAAGGCAATCGCTGAGGCTGAGGCTTATCCGGGACCATCACTGATCATCGCTTACGCTCCATGTATCAACCATGGTATCAAGAAGGGTATGAGCAAAGCTCAGACAGAGGAACAGCTGGCAGTAGAGTGTGGATACTGGAATAACTTCCGTTACAACCCGGCTGCAGAGGGAGACAAGTTCTCACTTGACAGCAAGGCTCCGAAGGCAGAAGGATACCAGGACTTCCTGAATGGTGAAGTACGTTACAATGCACTGAAGAGAGCTAACCCGGCTAAGGCTGACAAGCTCTTCGCTCTCAATGAGCAGGAAGCTATGGAGAGATACGATTACCTGAACAAACTGGTAACTGTATACGCTGCAGAAAAAGAAGATAAATAAGGATATTTCATGAGTGAATGAGATATGAAAAGAGGAGATCTCCGTAAGGGGATCTCCTTTTGCGTGAAAAAATGATGGGGTTGACCTGTTTCGCAATTTTTGATTACAGTGGTGCGCGAAGATATTTCTTCGGTGTCATTCCTTTGTATTTCTTGAATGTCTTAATAAAATAACTCACATCATTGAAACCACAGCTTAATCCGATGTCAGCAATAGATTCATTTGAAGTTACAAGTTTGAAACAGGCTTGCTCAATCCGATAATAATTCAGATAGTCAACAGGGGTCCTGTGGGTCATATCCTTAAAGTAACGGCAGAAATATTTTGAATTCATGCCGGCTGCCTGAGCCAGATCTTCCAGTGTGATACAGTCAGCATAATGGTTTTCAATCACTTCAAGAGCTTTCTTTAAATGTTCTATTTTTCGGCTATCCTTCTGACTGATGATTCGAACGTTTTCGAACAATTTATTTTCCAAAATGTAGCCTAAAAATTGGTACAGAGTACCAATCACCATAAGCTCGTGCCCTTCGGTACGCTTTTTGATATGTTCAAACATCATGGAAGTAATATGTTCTAAATTCTTTACAGGTGCTTTGATGAGGGCAGGGATAGTCAGAGTGTCACTTCCGATCTTCTTAAGCAGACGTTCGCTGGCATGGTTTACTGCCATGAGCGATTCAAGATTAAAAACAAGACATTCATAGACACAATCCTTAGGAGTTCCGCCATGAAGAAGCCCTCCTTTTATAAAAATAAGGTCTCCGGCTTCTGCAGTGAATTCATTTTCACCAATTGACATAAGTAAGTTCCCTTTTAAAACACGAATAAGTTCGTATTCGATGTGCCAGTGATAAGACATATCATACCGTGGATGATTTGGCGTAACATGATAAAATTCAATTGGAAAATCAATGGTTCCGTGATTACGCTCTTCTTTGTAATTGATGTATTTCATGCAATAATCTCCTTTGAAAATCTAAATAGTGTAAATACAAACATAAATATGAAGATATATGCTTGTAAATTGTACTTTGTTGTATAAAAGGTGAATATCTTTATATTTTTATTCTAGTATACCACAAGACAAAAAGAAAGGAAAGAACTATAATGATACTTAAAGAAGCGGTTCTGCGAAGGAAGATAAGCAGAGCAAGGCAAACAATTAAGGAGGAATGTAATTATGGCAGAAAGAAGATTAGTAGGATCTTATCCAGTAATTGGTATCAGACCGACAATTGATGGACGTAGAGGAGCTCTTGACGTAAGAGGATCTCTTGAAGAGCAGACAATGAACATGGCAAAATCTGCAGCAAAACTGTTTGAGGAGAACTTAAGATATTCAAATGGCGAGCCGGTTAAAGTTGTTATCGCTGACACAACAATCGGACGTGTAGGTGAGAGTGCTGCTTGTGCTGATAAGTTCAGAAGAGAAGGCGTAGATATCACAGTTACAGTTACACCTTGCTGGTGCTACGGAGCTGAGACAATGGATATGGATCCACAGACAATCAAAGCTGTATGGGGATTCAACGGAACAGAGA
Source organism: Ruminococcus sp. OM04-4AA (assembly GCF_003462585.1). NCBI lineage: Bacteria > Bacillati > Bacillota > Clostridia > Eubacteriales > Oscillospiraceae > Ruminococcus > Ruminococcus sp. OM04-4AA. Next base: position 8,719 of record NZ_QTZH01000002.1, read on the forward strand.
GACCGGGAGCTGTATACCTTGCATCTGTACTTGCTACACATGCACAGAAGGGACTTCCGGCATTTGGAATTTACGGACATGACGTTCAGGAAGCTGACGACACAACAATTCCGGAAGACGTTAAAGAGAAACTTCTTAGATTCGGACGTGCAGCTGTTGCAGCAGCATCCATGAGAGGAACATCTTACCTTCAGATCGGATCTGTTACAATGGGTATCGGTGGATCTATCATTGATTCTGATTTCATCGAGTCTTACCTTGGAATGCGTGTAGAGTCTGTTGATGAGGTAGAAATCATCCGTCGTATGTCAGAAGAGATCTATGACAAGGCTGAGTTCGAGAAAGCTCTGAAATGGGCAAAAGAGACTTGCAAGATTGGTTGGGACAAGAACCCAGAAGAGCTTCAGGCTACTCCAGAGGAGAAAGAGGAGCAGTTCGAGTTCGTTGTTAAGATGGCAGTTATCATCAAAGACCTTATGAATGGAAATAAGAATCTTGACGAGAAGTTCTCAGAGGAAGCAATCGGACACAACGCTCTGGCAGCTGGATTCCAGGGACAGAGACAGTGGACAGACTTCTATCCGAACGGAGACTTCGCAGAGGCAGTTCTGAATACATCTTTCGACTGGAACGGAGCTCGTGAGCCATACATCCTTGCTACAGAGAACGACGTTCTCAACGGACTTGGAATGATGTTCATGAAACTTCTTACAGGACGTGCTCAGATCTTCGCTGATGTTCGTACATACTGGAGCCCAGAGGCAGTTAAGAAAGCTACAGGATATGACCTCGAGGGTGTTGCTAAAGAGAACGGTGGATTCCTTCACCTGATCAACTCTGGAGCAGCTTGCCTTGATGCATCTGGTGTTGCTAAAGACGAGAACGGTAACGGCGTTATGAAAGAATGGTGGAACGTTACAGAAGAAGACCAGAAAGCAATCATGGATGCTACAGAGTGGTGCATGGCTGACAACGGATACTTCCGTGGAGGCGGATACTCAAGCCGTTACGAGACACGCGCTCAGATGCCAGCTACAATGATCCGTCTTAACCTTGTAAAAGGACTTGGACCGGTTCTTCAGATTGCAGAAGGATGGACACTTGAACTTCCAGAAGAAGTATCTGATAAGCTTTGGAAACGTACAGACTACACATGGCCATGTACATGGTTTGCTCCAAGATGTGATGGTAAAGAGGGAGCATTCAAGACAGCTTATGATGTAATGAACAACTGGGGAGCTAACCACGGTGCTATCTCCTACGGACACATCGGAGCTGACCTGATCACAATGTGTTCAATGCTTCGTATTCCAGTATCTATGCACAACGTACCGGAGAAAGATATCTACCGTCCGGCAGCATGGAATGCATTTGGAATGGATAAAGAAGGCGCTGACTTCAGAGCTTGTAAGAACTACGGACCGCTTTACAAATAAGAAGGAGTCCTTTTGTTAGGAAATGTAAAAAGACTGTAAATGCAGTTTCGATACAGAACTAGAACAAAGAATGCGGGGGTGCTGCCTATGCAGGGCCCCTGTTTTAATACCGAGTAAAAGAGTATTAAGAAAAGAGGAAGATTATGGAGAAAAAAGTATTAGCATTTGACTTTGGTGCTTCAGGCGGAAGAGCAATGTGCGGAACTTTTGATGGTGACAAGATCAGCATTGAAGAACTTCACCGTTTTTCTAACGATCCGGTTATCCTGAATGGATCAATGTACTGGGATGTACTGAGATTATTTTTTGAGATCAAACAGGGTCTGATCAAAGCAAAAAAATGTGGAAAAATCGAAAGTATCGGTATCGACACATGGGGAGTTGATTTTGGACTGATCGACGAGGAAGGAAGACTTCTTGAGAACCCTGTACATTACCGTGATGCACGTACAGAAGGAATGATCGAAGAAAGTTTCAAACTGATCGATAAAGAGAAATTCTACCAGATCACAGGAAATCAGTTCATGGATCTCAACACAGCATTCCAGCTCCTTTCTCTTGTAAAGACAAGAAAAGAGCTTCTTGAGAAAGCTGACAAGATGATTTTGATGCCAGACCTTTTCAACTACTTCCTTACAGGGGAGAAAAAAGCTGAGTATTCTATCGCTTCTACAACACAGCTTCTTGATGCGAAAAAGGGCGAGTGGTCAGACGAAGTGATCGAAGCACTGGGAATTCCGAAACATATTTTCCCGGAAATCGTACCTACAGGTACAAAGATCGGTACTCTTACAGATGAAATCTGTACAGAGCTTGGTCTGGATAAGATTGATGTTATGGCTGTTGCAGGACATGATACGCAGAGTGCGCTTGTATCTGTACCAACATCAGAAGAAGATTTTATCTTCCTGAGTTGCGGAACATGGTCACTGCTTGGAACAGAGCTTGCAGAACCTATTATCAATGAGAAATCTGAGCATTACAACATCACGAATGAAGGTGGATATGGAAGAAAGATTTCCTTCCTTAAGAATATCATCGGATTGTGGTGTATTCAGGAAAGCCGTCGTCAGTGGATCCGTGAAGGAAATGAGTATGGATTTGGCGAGCTTGAGATTATGGCAAAAGAAGCTCCGGCACTCCAGAGCTTTATTGATCCGGATGCACCGGAATTCACACCAGCCGGAGATATTCCGACAAGAATCCGTGAATTCTGCAAGAAGACAGGACAGCCTGTTCCGGAAACAGTCGGAGAAGTTGTTCGTTGCATCAACCAGAGTCTTGCAATGAAATATCGTCATGCGATGGAAGAGATTAAAGAGTGTACAGGTAAAGATTATAAGACAGTCTACATGGTAGGCGGTGGAACACAGAGTGCTCTTCTTTGCCAGTTCACAGCAAATGCATGTGGATGCAGAGTAAGTGCAGGCCCAATAGAGGCAACTGTTCTTGGAAATATTGCACTGCAGCTCATGGCTTCCGGAGATATCAAATCTATCGAAGAAGCAAGAGAAATTATCAAACGTTCTCAGGACATCAAGATCTACGAGCCACAGGACAAAGAAGCATGGGACGAAGCATACGAGAGATTTAAGAAAATTTTAGTATAGTGCTTTGAACTAAGGGGGAATGAGTTGTCAGTCGCACATCGTGTGAACAGTAACATTATGGCTGGCAACGTAATAAAAAAGAATTCTTCAGAAACACTTGACTGTCAATCTGCTGTATGATTTAATGGAATAAGCAGTTGAGTTGGGCAAAATGCATAACGGTTCGCTAATTGGCCTGGGAGGAGAAGATTATGGCTGCTACTATTCGCGATATCAAGAAAAGGACAGGATTGTCCCTTGCAACGATATCGAAGTATTTGAATGGCGGTAATGTATTGCCGGAAAATCGTATCTTGATTGAGGAGGCAATCAACGAACTGCATTATGAAGTGAACGAGCTCGCAAGAGGGCTTGTTACCCACAAGACAAAGACGATTGGAGTTCTGGTTTATGATATACAGTGTCTTTTTGTAGGAAGTATGCTGCATTATCTGGGAATGGAACTTCATAAAAAGGGATATGGAATGTTGATCTGTGATTCCTGCAATGACGAGAAGCTACAGAAAGAAAATCTGCAGTTTCTTCTTAGCAGGAAAGTAGATGGAATATTGGTATTTGCTGTAGGTATGCATGGAAAGTTTCTTCATGCTGCGAAAAAAGCAAATGTTCCGGTTGTTCTGGTTGACAGATCATTCCAGGATGAAGAATATGATTGCGTTGAGGTTGATAACCGGACAGCAATCTATCGTGCAACGAATAAATTAATTGAGAACCATCACAAGAAAATAGCTGTGATTGCCTCTAATATTGAATATACCGGAAGGGAACGTGTGAAAGGATATTCTGATGCGATGAACCAGGCAGGACTGGAGATTCCAAAGGAATACTGTAAGCTGGGAGGGCATTCTTTTGAACATGGGTACAGAGGAATGAAAGAACTTTTGGAGCTTGAAGACCGTCCGACCGGTGTGATCTTAGGAAACTATAACACCATGCTTGGTGGAATTATGGCATTGAACGAATCAGGACTCTCCTGTCCGCAAGATGTCTCGCTCATCGGAGTGGATAATCTTCCGATGACCCAGGTGCTGCGCCCTAAATTATGGCTGATTGTCCAGCCAATGGAAACGATGTGCGAGAAGGCTGTAGCTATGCTCCTGGAGCGAGTAAATGGAGAGCAAAACGGTATGCCGGTAAAAATTAGTTTCAGTACCTCTGTAAGAGAGGGAGACTCAATACGAGACCTTGGATAGTGCATAAGCAAAATGCACAGAAAAGCGTGGGTTTTGTTGTGAAAATGGATAAAAATATAGTGAAAACAAACAAAAACGAACCGTTTCGCCCTAAAAACGGTGGGGAATCTTGACAAAACGTGGAAACAAAGCTATAATTTATTCATGTATCAAAGGTGTGCGGGGAAATCGAAAACACACTTTGAAAAACAAAAAATCTTAAAGCTTTGAAAGCGAACCGTTACGCTGAGGTTAAGAGGAATGGGGGTATCGTAAGAGTTAATCGACAATCCAGTCAACACCAGCAAAGTAAAAGATGGGAGGAAGAAAATTGGAAAAAATTAAACAAAATCCTTTTGTAAAAAAGGTAGGATTTAACAGAATTGTTTTGTGCTGTGTCCTTCTTCTGATGTACGGACTCTTCTGTGCACTGACCGGAGGAAGCTTCGCAGGAATGAACCGAATCATGAGCGCACTCAATTATGCTTATTTCCTTGGATTTTTATCACTGGGTGTTACATTTGTAATTGCTACAGGACAGATCGACTTCTCTATTGGACCGGTTATGTTCTGTTGTGCACTTATCTCAGGTTATACACTGACAACACATGGAATTTCCATGCCGGTTGCAATCCTGATCAGTATCCTTGTGGGATTTGCTTTTGGTCTCTTTAATGGATACCTGGTAGCTTACTGGTCAGTACCTTCATTCATCACTTCAATGGCAAGTATGAATATTGCAAAAGGTCTTGCGTCAGTTTACACAAAGACACAGTCAGTCAGCTGGCCGCAGGCAGCAGATCCGGACAACGGATGGTTCAGAAATCTTGTAAGATATAACGGGGTCCCGGTTGGACTTGTTATTCTTCTGGTAGTTGCAGTTGTCTGTGCGATTATCCTGAACAAGACAAGAATCGGACGTTACATCCTTTGCCTTGGTAGTAACAAAGAAGCTGTTAGACTTTCAGGTGTAGATGTTAAGAAATGGGAAATGCTTGCATTCATTATCTGTGGAGTTCTCGTTGGAATGGGCGCTATCTTCTATGTATCTGCATATACAACAGTACAGCCTGGTTATGGAGATCAGTACAACAACGAAGCAATCGCCGGATGTGTAATGGGTGGTACATCCATGGCAGGTGGACTTGCATCCATCAGCGGTACAATCATTGGTGTATTTATCATCGCTCTTCTTCAGGAAGGAATTCTGGCTCTTGGCTTTACAAAAGATTATCAGCTTATCATTACAGGTGTTATTGTTATCGTCGCAGTATTCAGTGACGTACTTGCAAGACGCAGAAAGAACTAATTTCTCTTCTATATTAAGAGATCAGCTTTATGAATGATGAACGAAATGTTTGATTGAAAGAAAGGCAAGGGTAATAAAATGGGCGAAGTTATATTGGAAATGAAAGGGATTGATAAATCTTTCCCAGGTGTTCACGCACTTGACCATGTAGATCTTGAGATCAGAAAAGGCGAAGTTCTTGCTCTTATGGGAGAGAACGGTGCCGGTAAATCTACTCTGATGAAAGTTCTTACAGGTATTTATACAAAAGATTCTGGAACAATTACATATGAAGGAAAAGAAGTAGAGTTCCACAGCGCACGTGAAGCACAGGATAACGGTGTTATCATCGTACACCAGGAGCTGAACATGCTTGGTCATCTGACAGTTGCTCAGAACATCTTCATCGGAAGAGAGTTCAAGAAGGGTATCAAGATTGATGACAAGAAGATGAACGAAGAAGCACAGAAACTGTTCGACAGAATGAACGTTGATATTGATCCGAGAGAGACAATGTCAAAACTTACAGTAGGTAAGCAGCAGATGTGTGAGATCGCAAAAGCTATTTCACATGATGCAAAGATCATCATCTTTGACGAGCCATCAGCAGCTCTGACAGAGACAGAGATCGAGCAGTTGTTCAAGATCATCCGTGACCTGAAAAGTCAAGGAATGGGAATTGTTTATATCTCCCACCGTATGGATGAGATTAAAGTGATCACAGACCGTGTTACAGTCATGAGAGATGGTACTTATGTTGGAACATTGATCACAAAAGAAAGTACAAAAGACGACATCATCAACATGATGGTTGGACGTGTTATTTACGAAGATCCGAAGGAGAAGAACATGACACCTCCGGGAGCACCGGTAGTTCTTAAAGTTGAACACCTGAACGCTGGTAAGATGGTACAGGATGTAAGCTTCGAACTTCACAAAGGTGAGATCCTTGGATTCTCCGGACTGATGGGAGCTGGACGTACAGAGACAGCCAGAGCACTCTTTGGAGCTGACCCGATCGACAGCGGTGATATTTATATCAACGGTAAGAAGGTTACAATCAAGAGCCCACAGGATGCTGTTAAGTGCGGTATCGGTTATCTGTCAGAGGACAGAAAGAGATATGGTATTGTTGTACAGAAATCAGTTGCTGAGAATACAACAATGGCAACACTTGAAAAATTCATGAGCGGTCCTTTTATCGATAAGAAGAAAGAGAACAAGATTGCTCAGGAATATGTTGAGCAGCTTGCAACAAAGACTCCTGGTACAGATCAGCTGGTAGTTAACCTGTCAGGTGGTAACCAGCAGAAAGTCGTTATTGCAAAATGGCTGACAAGAGACTGTGACATCCTTATCTTCGATGAGCCTACAAGAGGTATCGACGTTGGAGCTAAGAATGAGATTTACAAGCTGATGAATCAGCTGGCAGCAGAAGGAAAAGCCATTATTATGATTTCCTCCGAGATGACAGAGATCCTTCGTATGAGTGACAGAATCGTTGTTATGTGCGAAGGTAAGAAGACAGGTGAGCTGGATATTTCCGAAGCTACACAGGAAAATATCATGAACATGGCTACACGTGAGATTGAGTAGGGAGGGAAAAAGTAATGGCAAATAATACAACAAAGAAGGCCGGCTCTAATAAGTCATTTATTGACAGAATGGGAGGACAGAAATTCATCGTCCTGCTCGTTGTTATTGCACTGTTTATCTTCTTCTGTGCAATGAGCCCGAACTTCAGAAAATATACAACATTTATTAACATTCTGGACTTCTCCTATTATATTGTCCTGATGGCAATTGGAGTAGCCTTTCCACTGATGACAGGTGGTGTTGACCTGTCAATCGGTACTGGACTTGTATGTTATTCACTCGTTGGTGGATATCTGATCGTTCACAAAGGAATGCCTACAATCGTTGGTATCCTTGCAGCAATTATTCTTGGAATGCTGATTGGTGTTCTGAATGGTGTACTGGTAGCAATCATGGACCTGCCGGCATTCCTGGCAACACTTTGTACTTGTATGATTACTCGTGGACTTGGTTCCATTATCGTAGGTGGATTCGGAATCTCATGGCCGGCAGCAGCAGCACCGGGCGGATGGTTCAGAAGTATCTTCAAGATTCAGTCCGGCGGACAGAATATCCCGATCGGTTTCTTATGGGTAATTCTTCTGGTTGTTGTTATGACATTTGTACTGAATCATACAAGAATTGGACGTTATACACTTGCAATCGGAAGTAACAAAGAAGCAACAAGACTTTCCGGAGTTAATGTAAGATTCTATCATATTGCAGCATATGTAATCTGTGGATTCTTCGCAGGACTTGCTTCTATCGCATACTCCGCTATCTTCGCTACAGTTCAGCCAGGAAGTGGTGCTGGATTCGAGCTTGAGGCTATCGGTGGAGCAATCATCGGTGGTGTATCCATGACAGGTGGTGTAGGAAGCATCACAGGAACACTGTTTGGTGTATTCGTTATCTGTCTTCTGAAGACTGGTCTTCCATTCATCGGACTGACAGCTAACTGGCAGCAGATCATTACAGGATTTGTCCTGATCGCAGCCGTACTTGTTGATATTCTTAAGAGAAAAGCAGGAAAAGAGTAATTTTTTTCACTTAAATTTAGAATTTGTGAAAAATCACGAAAAAGCAATAATTAATTGCAAAACCATTGGTAATGTGTTATATTATTAATGTGTGCGGATAGATAGCAGCGGGGAAACGTGCTGAAAAAAGCGTGAAAAAGAAAGCTGTTACTATAGAAGCTAAACGAAACAGACTGTATAAAGAGTTTTCGGACAAAGAAGCCTGGGCAAACTACTTCTGCAGAGCGATTTAAGAAATGCACGAAAGAGGCTCTGCCAGAGAGGCCTGGCATTAGGGAGAGGAAAACTGGAAGAAAACTCAGACAAGCAGTCACAAATTTATTTTGTCAGGAGGACATAATTATGAAAAAGAAAGTTTTAGCAGTTTTACTTGGTGGATGTATGGTAGTTGGAATGCTCGCAGGATGTGGATCCAAGGCAGATGACACTAAGAAAGCAGATGGCGACACTAAGACAGATGGATCAGGAGATTCCAAGGGATATCATTTCGAAGTTGTTGTAAAGAGCTTCCAGTCTTCATACTGGCAGGCAGCTGTACAGGGAATCAATCAGGCTTGTGATGAGCTCGGTGTTACAGCTAACACAACAGGACCGAACGCAGAGTCCGATATCGCTGACCAGGTTAACATGCTGAACAACGCAATCAACAAAAATCCAGACGGAATCGCTCTTGCAGCTTGTGACCAGAACTCAGTTCTTGATTCACTGCAGTCAGCACTTGACAAGAAGATTCCGGTTGTATGTTTCGACTCAGGTGTTCCGGACGCTCCAGAAGGATCTGTATACGCAACAGTTGTAACAGACAACGAGCAGGCTGGTGGAATCGCAGCAGAGCATATTTATGAAGCAATCAAAGACAGAATCGGAAACGGACAGGTTCGTGTTGGTGAAGTTAACCAGGATGCAACATCTGCTAACATTTCTGAGCGTGGTATGGGATTCATCAACAAGTTCATCGAGCTTGCTAAAGCTGATGGAAAGACAGTAGCAGTTGTAGGAAATGACTTCTATGTAAACCAGGTAAAAGACAATGGCGATCAGGCATCTGCTGACGTAGTTCTCGAAGTTGCAGTTCCGGCACAGACAACAGTTGAGCTGTGTGCTACAGAGGCTTCTAACATCATGAACAAAGACGATACAATCGCTATGTTCGGATCAAACCAGGTATCTGCAGAGGGTGTTCTCACAGCTAACCAGAACCTGAACAAACTTGGAACAGATGATGATAAGATCGTTGCAGCTGGATTCGATGCTGGATCAGTTATCAAAGCCGCTGTTAAAGATGGTACATTACTTGGTGCTGTTACACAGTCTCCTCTGATGCAGGGTAAAATCTCCATCGAGACTCTTGCTAAGATCTGTGATGGTGAGTCTGTAGAAGACGTTACAACAGATGGTTACTGGTATGATTCTACAAACATGGATGATGAGGATATCTCTCCAAACCTGTATGACTAATTCATATCTGTAAAGAGAAGCTGAATTATTAAAGTGAAAAGAAAGGAATCGGGAAATTCCCGGTTCCTTTTTTAAAATAATATGTTATTATATCAAGGAGGAAGATAATATGTTAAAAGGAATTCCAAAAATTTTATCACCAGAACTGTTGAAAGTACTTGCTGAGATGGGACACAGTGACAGACTGGTCATCTCTGATGGAAACTTTCCGGCTGAATCAATGGGAAAAGACGCGATTGTGATCCGTTGCGACGGACACGGAGTACCGGAGATTCTTGATGCGATTCTTCAGGTGTTTCCTCTGGACAGCTATGTGGAGCATCCGGTAAATCTTATGGAAGTTATGCCTGGAGATACAGTGGAGACACCAATCTGGGATACATATAAAGAGATTATCCGTAAATATGATGACAGAGGTGATGCTGTTGTTGGAAACATTGAGCGTTTTGCATTCTATGATGAAGCTAAGACAGCTTATGCGATCATTGCAACAGGTGAATCAGCACTTTATGCGAATGTAATGCTTCAGAAGGGTGTTGTAACAGACTAGTCACATTTTTTAACGTAATGGAGGAACAATATGCTTGATCATGTAGAAAAAATATTTGCAGATATGAAGCCGATGATGAAAAAGTTGAAGAAGGCTTCTTATAAAGTAAATATGGAGGCTTTTATAGAGAATCATGGACATTATTTCCGTGAGATGACAGAATATACGGAGAATGCTTCTGATAAAGAGACGGCAGCCAAAGAGCTTGCAGTAGACTTTACAGATAAGGTTTATGATGCATATGTTTCTCCGAAAAAAGGAAAAATAGACAGTGCAGTTCAGACAGATCTGAATTTCTTTATGATCTATTATGTATTTCCGGCAATTCTTTTGACAGAGCATGACGATGCGAAACTGATCGCAGATCATCTCTGCAGCAGATGGGGAGAAAAGTTTAAGAACAGTAAGATTCAGTATACAGATTATGATTCCCTATATGTTTCATTCCGTGAGAAGATATTTGGAATCTTTTAATACTTGCAAATTAACCATACTTGTGATAGAATAATTAAGATTCATGTAATGGCATGAGAAGATTTAAGAAGCTATATTTTTATGGTTTAACAGGTGTGCTGTTACGTCAGTGTGTAGGAGGTCATAGAAGATGGACATTTTGAAGATTGTTTTATACATTATCTTTGTTATAGACTGTATCGCATTATCAGCGATTATTCTTTTGCAGGAAGGAAAGTCAGCTGGATTGGGAACGATTGGCGGTATGGCGGATACTTACTGGGGACAGAACAAGGGACGTTCTATGGAAGGTGCACTTGTAAAGTCTACAAAGTTTCTTGCTATTCTTTTCCTGGTGCTTGCAGTAGTACTGAACCTTAAGGTTTTTAATTAATAACAGATGATGAAGTAAGTATAAGACATTCTATAATAAGACTATAGAATGTCTTTTTTTACTTTGAGTAAAGATGAAAGGAAACAGAATGGATCAGACATTTGAAAAGAGAAAAAAAGTGATTTATGACTTTATTTGTGATGATTTTTATATCCCAATGAAAGTCAAAGAGATTGCGACGGTTCTTCAGGTATCGAAAGAACAGAGAAGAGAGCTTCAGGAAGTGTTGGATGCGCTCGTTGAAGAAGGAAAGATTACACTTTCTAAAAGAGGGAAATACAGTAAAGGTCAGGCAAAGCGTATCACAGGAACCTTCCAGGCGAATATCCGTGGATTTGGATTTGTTATGGTAGAGGGTGAAGATGAGGATATCTTTATTCCGGGAGAGAATGTGAACGGTGCATTCCAGGGAGATGAAGTGGAATGTATTATCACAGGTGCGCCGGGAGGTAAGAGAAAAGAAGGAAAAATCGTAAGAATCGTGTCGCATCAGGTGAAGAAGATTGTCGGATTGTATGAGAAGAGTAAGAGTTTTGGATTTGTACGTCCGGATAATCAGAGATATCTGAAGGATATTTATATTCCGGCCGGAAAAGAGATGGATGCCATGGACGGTCATAAGGTTGTGGTAGAACTGACATCTTATGGACAGGAACATGCTAAGCCGGAAGGAAAGATTGTTGAGATCATCGGTCATGTGAATGATCCGGGAGCGGATATTTTATCTATTGTAAAGGATTATGATCTTCCTACAGAATTTCCGGAGAAGGTATTGAATCAGGCGGTTCGTGTTGGGAAAGATGTATCCGAAGCAGATTGTGCCGGAAGATTGGATTTACGTGACTGGCAGATGGTTACGATCGACGGTGAAGATGCGAATGATCTGGATGATGCGGTTTCTCTGACAATGAAGGATGAGAATTATCAGCTGGGTGTTCATATTGCGGATGTTACCAATTATGTACAGGAGAAAAGTGCCCTGGATCGAGAAGCACTGAAGCGTGGGACGAGTGTTTATCTTGCTGACCGTGTCATACCGATGCTGCCGCATGTGTTGTCGAATGGCATCTGTTCTCTGAATGCAGGGGAAGACCGTCTGGCATTATCCTGCATTATGACAGTGTCTCCGAAAGGCGAGGTGATCGATCATCAGATCGCGGAGACTGTGATCCAGGTAGATAAGCGTATGAGTTATACAGGTGTATCTAAGGTGCTGGCAGAAGAACCAGAAGCACTGAAAGAAGATGAGGATTTTGTTCCGATGATTCAGAAGATGCAGGAACTTTCAACGATTCTCAGAGAACGACGTGGCAAGAGAGGTTCGATTGATTTTGATTTTCCGGAGACAAAGATTGAATTGGATGAGAAGGGGAAACCAATTAATATCAAACCTTATGAGAGAAACAGTGCAACGAAGATCATCGAAGATTTTATGCTTCTTGCCAATGAGACGGTGGCAGAAGAATATTTTTGGAGAGAGGTTCCATTTCTCTACAGAACGCATGAAGTTCCAGACGAAGAGAAGATAAAGAAACTGAGTACATTTATCAATAATTTCGGTTATCATATTCATGTGCATGATGAAGTAAAGCCAAAGGAGATTCAGAAACTTCTTAGTCAGGTGGAAGGAACCCCGGAAGAAGCTCTGATCAGCAGACTTACATTACGCTCCATGTGTCAGGCAAAATACACAACAGAGAATACAGGACACTTTGGATTGGCAGCGAAGTATTATACACATTTCACTTCTCCGATCCGCCGTTATCCGGATCTCCAGATTCACAGAATCATTAAGGAGAATCTGCGTGGACGATTGAATGAGAATCGTATAGAACATTATGACAAGATCCTCCCGGAAGTAGCGAAACAGTGTAGTGACAGAGAACGACTGGCAGAAGAGACAGAACGTGAAGTTGTGAAGATGAAGAAAGCAGAGTATATGCGCATGCATATTGGAGAAGAGTACGAAGGTGTCATTTCCGGTGTTACAAAATGGGGAATCTATGTAGAACTTCCGAATACAGTGGAAGGCCTTGTTCATGTTGTGGATCTGCGGGACGATCATTATAATTTTATAGAGCAGACGTATGAAATGGTCGGAGAGCATACAGGAAAGACATATAAACTTGGTGAAAAGGTGCGTGTCCGCGTAAGTGATGCAGATAAGCTGCTCCGGACGATTAATTTCGAGCTGGCATAATACTTGCAGGAGTGCGGTTAAAATAGATGAGTTAGAGGTTGGAATCAGATGGCAAAGACAGAGAAAAAACTTATTGCGAATAATAAAAAAGCATATCATGACTATTTTATTCTTGAGAAATATGAAGCAGGACTTGTGCTGCATGGCACAGAAGTAAAGTCTCTTCGTATGGGAAAGTGTAGTATCAAAGAAGCATTTATCCGTGTGGAAGACGGGGAGATGTATATCTATGGTATGCATATCAGTCCTTATGAGAAGGGGAATATCTTTAACAAAGATCCGCTTCGCGTGAGAAAGCTGCTTCTTCATAAGAAGGAGATACTGAAAATATTTGGTAAGATGAAAGAACAGGGAATTACAGTTGTTCCGCTGCAGGTTTATTTCAGCGGAAGTCTTGTAAAGATTGAGATTGGACTTGCCAAAGGTAAGAAATTATATGACAAGCGTGAGACGATCGCAAAGAAAGATCAGAAGCGTGAAGCACAGAGAGAATTCAAAGCGTTCAATCGATAAAGGATTGAGGCAGGAGCGAATAGAAAAAGCAATTGGATCAGAAACCAATTGCTTTTTTTACTTCATTGATATCGCCAGTAAATACAAGTCCACCCATTCCGGCTTCTTTTGCTGCATTGATGTTTGGCTCAAGATCATCAATAAAGAAACATTCTTCTGCCTTTAAATCAAATTTCCTGAGAAAATGACTGTAGATTTCAGGAGACGGCTTTGCAAGTCTGATCGGTCCGGAAAATAAGATTCCGTCAAAGTGAGAAAGAAGTTCACTTCCTTCATAGTATTCTGCAAAATAGGTTGGAGCATTAGACAGCAGATAGATTGGTATATTGCGCTCTTTTAATTCATGGATAAATGTAATGGTATCCGGAAGTAAAGTAGTGCAGCGTGGCCATTCTTTTGCAAACCGGCGGATGCAGTCCTTCAAATGTTCCGGAACCTGATCGATGACTTCATTTATGTAACTATCATAATTAAGTGTGCCGGCGTCAAGTTCTGCCCAGCGTTTATAAACGATTTCGGATAAATGATCCAGTTCTTCTTCATATGGGCAGAATTCTGAAAGAATCGCTTTTCCATCAAAACGTCCGATGACATTTCCAAAGTCAAAAACAATATTCTTGTATTTCATGACAAATTTCCTTTCTGAACAGTTACGTTTATTTTATTATACTACGCAGAAAAGACAGATTCAAATAAAATATGTATTGCTGTTCATACGATGTGCGACCAGCAACTAATAGACAAAAAGAGAAAAACTGTCTAAAAATTATCTTGACATCTATTTTATTTATGATATACTTTGAGAGTCAAAGTATTTAAAAGTCAAAACAATTACGGTTCAGATCTGGAAAGAATCATACTGTGAAGAGTGACAATTATTTTGACAGAGTTGGAGAAGAGATATGATAGGAAGAATATGCGGGACAGGATCGTACATACCGTCCCATCGAATGGACAACGTGGAATTGTCCTCTCTGGTCGACACAAGTGATGAATGGATCCGGGAACGCACAGGAATTCAAAGCCGACATCTCGCAAAAGAGGAGACGGTATCTTTTATGGCTGCAAAAGCAGCAGAAGAAGCTCTTGCAGACAGCGGGCTGAAAGCAGAAGAGATTGACCTGATCCTTGTAGCGACGTCTTCTTCAGAAACAGTATTTCCGAACACTTCCTGTGAAGTGCAGAAAGCAATCGGTGCAGTTCATGCATGGGGATACGATCTGAATGCAGCCTGTTCGGGATTTATTCTCGCATTGAATACGGCGCAGTCTTATATCCGTTCGGGTCTTGTTAAGACTGCACTGGTGATCGGTGCAGAGAAGATGAGCAGAATTGTAGACTGGAAAGACCGTGGAACTTGCATTTTATTCGGAGACGGTGCAGGTGCAGTGGTTCTCCGGGGAGAAGAAAGTGAAAGTGCAGAAGCAGTCTACACGGCCATGGCACATTCGGCAGGAGACAAGGGAGAGGCATTGACCTTACAATATGGAACAGAAGAAACGCCGGTAATTCGGATGGATGGACAGGCAGTTTTTAAGTTCGCTGTGAGAAAAGTACCGGAAATCATCGAAGAAATGTTGAAAAAAGCAGATGTTTCAAGAGAAGATGTGGATTACTTTGTTTTGCATCAGGCAAACAGAAGAATCATTGAAGCGGCTGCAAAGAGAGTTGGCGTAGAAATTGAGAAGTTCCCAATGAATCTTGGTGAATATGCGAATACGTCGGCGGCGTCAGTTCCAATCCTTTTAAATGAAATGAATCGGGATGGAAAGCTGAAAAGAGATCAGAAAATTATACTTGCCGGATTCGGGGCAGGACTTACATGGGCAGGATGCCTGATGGAATGGTAAATTCAAGAAAGGAAAACAAAATCATGTTAGAAAAAGTAAAAGAAATCGTAGCAGAGTCATTAAACGTAGAGGAAAGCACATTAAGTGAGACAACATCTTTCAAAGAGGATCTTGGAGCAGATTCCCTGGATCTTTTTGAGATGGTAATGGCATTTGAGGAAGCTTTTGAAGTAGAGATCCCATCTGAAGATCTAGAGCAGATCACAACAGTGGGGGACGTTGTAAAATATATCGAATCACACAAGTAGAAGTATAGAACAAGTAGAAAACGAAGCATTCCGGTTCCTTTTCGGCAGCCGATCCGAGAGAACCGTTGATAGAGAAGTGATCAAGAAGGGAGTTCTTATGAGAACGAGAATAACAGAATTACTTGGAATTGAGTACCCGATCATTCAGGGCGGTATGGCATGGGTTGCAGAATATCATCTGGCGGCAGCAGTTTCAAATGCCGGTGGACTTGGACTGATCGGAACAGCAAGTGCACCGGCCGAGTGGGTCAGAGAACAGATCCGTGAGGCAAAGAAGCTGACAGATAAGCCGTTTGGAATCAATATTATGATGATCAGTCCTTATGCAGATGAAGTTGCAAAGGTGGCTGTCGAAGAAGGTGTAGCAGTTGTCACGACCGGTGCAGGATCTCCGGAAAAATATATAAAGATGTGGAAGGAAGCCGGAATCAAAGTGATCCCTGTAGTTGCTTCTGTAGCGATGGCGAAGAGAATGCAGCGTTGTGGAGCAGATGCTCTGGTGGCAGAAGGAACAGAAGCAGGCGGACACATCGGTGAGAATACAACGATGGTTCTCGTTCCGCAGGTTGTAGATGCAGTTGAAATCCCGGTGATCGCAGCCGGAGGAATTGCAGATGGAAGAGGAATTGCAGCGGCATTTATGCTCGGAGCAGAGGGTGTCCAGATCGGAACACGTTTTGTTGTGACAGAAGAAGCACAGGTGCATGAGAATTATAAAGAATGCATTTTGAAAGCAAGGGATATTGATTCTCGTGTGACAGGAAGATCTACAGGTCATCCGGTTCGTGCCCTTCGTAATAAAATGACGAAAGAGTATCTTGAGAAAGAACAGGCAGGAGCAACATTCGAAGAACTTGAACATCTGACACTAGGAGGACTCAGGAGAGCTGTTGTTGATGGAGATGTTCAGAGCGGAAGCGTGATGGCAGGGCAGATCGCAGGTATGATCAAGGAGAAGCTTACCTGTCAGGAAGTGATCCAGAAGCTGGTCTCACAGACAGATGAACTGATCGGAGGAAAAGGATTCTATGAGTAAGATCGCATTTATTTTCCCGGGACAGGGAGCACAGAAAGCCGGAATGGGAAAAGATTTCTATGAAAACAGTAAGACGGCAGCAGAGGTGATTGACCGTGCAAGTGAACTGCTTGGACTGGATATGAAAGCACTCTGTTT
Source organism: Ruminococcus sp. OM04-4AA (assembly GCF_003462585.1). Taxonomy (NCBI): domain Bacteria; kingdom Bacillati; phylum Bacillota; class Clostridia; order Eubacteriales; family Oscillospiraceae; genus Ruminococcus; species Ruminococcus sp. OM04-4AA. Next base: position 25,680 of record NZ_QTZH01000002.1, read on the forward strand.
TGAAGAAAATGATCTTCTGGATCAGACAGAATATACACAGGCAGCACTTGTGACTGTCTGTATGGCAATGGAGAAGGTATTAAGAGAACGGGGACTCGCCCCGGATGTCACAGCAGGCTTAAGCTGGGTGAATATTGTGCGATTGCTTCAGCAGGAGGAATGAGCACAGAAAATGCAATCACAACAGTAAGAAAACGCGGTATTCTGATGCAGAATGCAGTACCGGGTGGTCAGGGAGCCATGGCAGCGGTTCTTGGACTGGATGCCGGAAAGATTGAGGAAGTGCTGGCAGATCGAAGTGGTGTAATGATCGCCAACTACAATTGTCCGGGACAGATTGTGATTACAGGATGGAAGGAAGATGTGGAACAGGCAGCAGATGCACTGAAGGAAGCCGGAGCAAAGAGAGTCCTTCCGCTTAATGTCAGTGGACCGTTCCATTCTTCCCTTCTGAAGCAAGCCGGAGAAGAGCTTGGAAAAGAACTGGAACAGGTAGATTTTTCTGATCTCCAGATTCCATATGTGACGAATGTGACAGCAGAATATGTAACTGATATTACAAAGACAAAAGAACTGCTCGCACGTCAGGTGGCATCTTCCGTACGCTGGCAGCAGAGTATGGAACTTCTGATTGCGGACGGTGTAGATACATTTGTTGAGATCGGGCCTGGAAGAACACTGGCTGGTTTCCTGAGAAAGATAAACCGTGAGGTGAAAGTGTATAACGTCGGAACCTGGGAAGATGTAGATAAGGTGGTAAATGAATTATGTTAGACAGACTGACAGGGAAAGTTGCGGTAGTGACAGGTGCTTCCAGAGGAATCGGAAGAGCGATCGCACTGCGTCTGGCACAGGAGGGCGCAGCAGTAGTGATCAATTATAATGGATCGAAAGAGCGTGCGCAGGAAGTGAAGACAGAGATTGAATCTGCAGGTGGAACAGCACAGATCATGCAGTGTGATGTGGCAGACGCAGCATCTTGTGATGAGATGTTTCAGACAATCATGAAAGAATTCGGAAGAATAGATATCCTTGTGAACAACGCAGGAATTACAAGAGACGGACTGCTTATGAAGATGGCAGAAGAGGATTTTGATGCTGTGATCGATACGAATCTGAAAGGAACTTTTCATTGTATCCGTGCAGTCTCAAGACAGATGCTGCGTCAGAGATCCGGAAGAATTATTAACCTGTCTTCTGTATCAGGAGTTCTTGGAAATGCAGGACAGGCTAATTATTCCGCATCAAAGGCTGGTGTGATCGGACTTACAAAGAGTGCGGCAAGAGAACTGGCTTCCAGAGGAATTACCGTAAATGCGATCGCTCCGGGATTTATTAACACAGAGATGACAGAAGTACTTTCAGAGAAGGTGAAAGAAGGAGCAACAGCCCAGATCCCTCTTGGAAAGTTTGGAGAGACAGAAGATATTGCGAATGCGGCGGCATTTCTTGCTTCTGATGAAGCACGTTATATCACAGGCCAGACGCTGCATGTCGACGGCGGAATGGCGATGTAAGAATAGAAGGAGTAGGAAAATGAAGAGACGAGTTGTTGTAACCGGAATGGGTGCGGTGACACCGATTGGAAATACAGTAGAAGAATTCTGGAACGGAATCAAAACAGGTAAAGTTGGAATTGGTCCGATCACAAAATTCGATACAACAGATTATAAGGTTAAGCTGGCAGCAGAAGTAAAAGATTTCATTGGAAAAGAACGAATGGATTTCAAGGCAGCAAAGAGAATGGAACTGTTCTCCCAGTATGCGGTTGCAGCAGCAAAGGAAGCATTTGCAGATGCGGGACTTGATATGGAACAGGAAGATCCTTATCGTGTGGGAACGATCATCGGTTCAGGTATCGGAAGTCTCAGCTGTGTAGAGCAGAATTACGACAAGATCCAGACAAAAGGACCGGCGCGTGTAAATCCATTGATGGTTCCGTTGATGATCTCCAATATGGCAGCAGGAAATGTATCCATCCAGCTTGGACTGAAAGGAAAATGTACAGATGTCGTGACAGCATGTGCATCAGGATCTAACAGTATCGGAGATGCACTCCGTGCGATTCAGTATGGTGACTTGGATGTCTGTGTTGCAGGGGGGACAGAGAGCTGTATCTGTCCGACCGGAATTGCAGGATTTACTGCATTGACAGCACTGTCTACAAATGAAGATCCGATGACAGCTTCCCGTCCGTTTGATCAGGACAGAGATGGATTTGTCCTCGGAGAAGGAGCCGGAATCGTAGTTCTGGAAGAACTTGAACACGCGAAAGCGAGAGGCGCGAAGATTTACGCAGAACTCGCTGGGTACGGCTCTACAGGAGATGCTTATCATATTACATCTCCGGCAGAAAATGGAGAAGGAGCCGGAATGGCGATGAAACTTGCAATGAAAGAGGCTGGTGTGGCACCGGAAGAAGTGGATTATATCAATGCCCATGGAACAAGTACACATCACAATGACCTCTTTGAGACGCGTGCGATCTATTATGCATTAGGAGATGCAGCCGAAAATGTAGTTGTCAATTCAACAAAATCTATGATCGGTCATCTTCTTGGAGCAGCAGGGGCAGTGGAATTTGTTGTCTGTGTAAAAAGTATTCTGGATAATTTTATCCATCAGACAGTTGGTACAAAGAATGTAGATCCTGAATGTGGATTAAACTATGCAGTAGGTGCACCGGTAGAGAAAGAAGTGAACTGTGTAATTTCTAATTCTCTTGGTTTTGGTGGACACAATGTGTCTCTTCTTGTAAAACGTTTCGAAGAGTAAGGAGAAGCGAAGATGAAGATGGAAGAAATATTGAAGCTGATCGAAGCAGTATCGGCTTCTACGCTCACAGAATTTAAATATGAAGAAAATGGAACAAAGCTGAATCTGAAAAAGGAACAGCAGAAGGTAGAAATCGTTCAGAATGCGGCTTCTATTCCGCTGACAGGAATTTCCAGTGGTGATTTCCAGGCAACTGTTCTTCCACAGAACATGGCTGTATCCGGAAGTTCTGAGAATGCAGATTCGGAAGAAAATCTTGAAAAAGAACCAGAAGGCAAGCTGATCATTTCACCGCTGGTTGGAACTTTCTACGCTGCACCGGCAGAGGATGCACCGAGTTTTGTCAAGGTTGGTGACAAGGTCGAAGTCGGACAGGTTGTCGGAATCGTAGAAGCGATGAAACTTATGAATGAGATTGAGAGTGAATGTGCCGGTACAGTTGCAGAAGTTCTTGTAGAAAATGGAGAACCGGTAGAATACGGCCAGCCGCTTTTTAGAATTGTTTAAGAAAGGGATTCAGATATGAATAGTTTAAATGTAGAACAGATTCAGGAAATCATTCCGCACAGACATCCATTTCTTTTGATTGACAAGATTGAAGATTATGTTCCGGGAGAATATGCAATTGGATACAAGGGTGTTTCTTATCATGAAGATTTCTTCCGTGGACATTTTCCACAGAAAGCAGTAATGCCGGGAGTTCTGATCCTTGAGGCACTTGCTCAGACAGGAGCTGTGGCAATCTTAAGTGTACCGGAGAATCAGGGAAAGATCGCATTCTTCGGTGGTGTACAAAAATGTCGCTTCAAAGGAATGGTATTTCCGGGAGATCAGTTGAAATTAGAGACAAAGATCATTAAAAGAAAAGGACCGGTAGGCGTAGGAGAAGCTGTGGCAACCGTTGACGGAAAGGTCGTTGTTACGGCAGAACTTACATTTATGGTTGGAGAATAAAAAAATCAGGAGCAGAAGAAATGATAGAGAAGATTTTAATTGCGAACAGAGGGGAGATTGCAGTCCGGGTGATCCGCGCCTGCAGAGAAATGGGAATCCGTACGGTTGCTGTTTACTCTGAGGCAGATAAAGATGCGCTGCATACCCAGCTCGCAGATGAAGCAGTCTGTATAGGTCCTGCTCCATCCGCAGAAAGTTATCTGAATATGCAGAATATCATCAGTGCGACACTTGTGTCTGGCGCAGATGCAATCCATCCGGGATTTGGATTCCTTTCTGAAAACAGCAAATTTGCAGAACTGTGTGAACAGTGCAAGATCACATATATCGGACCAGATTCAAAGGTGATCAGTGCTCTTGGAAATAAATCCGTTGCAAGAAATACGATGGTGGCAGCAGGTGTTCCGGTTATTCCGGGAAGCAAGGAGCCGGTGTATACCGTAGAAGAAGGCGAGAAGATCGCTGGTGAGATCGGTTATCCAGTCATCGTTAAGGCAGCACTTGGAGGTGGGGGAAAGGGAATGCGTGTCGCACAGACACCGGACGAGTTCCAGGCAAGTTTCCAGACAGCACAGAAAGAAGCGCAGATGGCATTCGGAGACGGAACAATGTATCTGGAACATTTTGTAGAACATCCGCGTCATATAGAATTCCAGATTCTTGCAGATAAGTATGGAAATGTGGTCCATCTTGGAGAAAGAGACTGTTCCATTCAGCGAAATCATCAGAAGATGATCGAGGAATCTCCGTCAGAAGCACTGACTCCGGAACTGAGACAGAAGATGGGAGAAGCGGCTGTGAAAGCGGCGAAGGCAGCTCATTATACGAATGCCGGAACGATTGAATTTCTCTTAGAAAAGAGTGGAGCCTTTTACTTTATGGAAATGAATACAAGAATTCAGGTAGAACATCCGGTGACAGAATGGGTGACAGGAATCGATCTGATCAAAGAGCAGATTAAGATTGCAGACGGACAGAGACTAAAGCTTCAGCAGAAAGACATCAAGATCACAGGTCACGCGATCGAATGCAGGATCAATGCAGAGAACCCGGAAAAGAATTTCCGCCCGTCTCCTGGAAAAATCACAGATGTACATTTCCCGGGGGGTGAAGGCGTACGTGTAGACAGTGCGATTTACACAGGATATGAAGTTCCGCCTTATTATGATTCCATGCTTGCGAAACTGATCGTACATGCTGACGACAGAGAAGAGGCTATCCGTAAAATGAGAAGCGCACTTGGCGAAGTCATTATTGAAGGTGTGGACACAAATATTGATTATCAGTATGAGATTTTGAATCATAAAAAATTCATATCTGGAGATATTGATGTGGAATTTATCGGAGGAATGATGAATGAGACTGCATAATATGTTTAAAAAGACCGGAGAGAAGATCACTTCGATTCATTCACGAAACAGAAGAAAGCCGGAAGCACCGGAAGGAATCTTGAAAAAATGTAATAAATGCGGTGCAGCAATCTTAACAGATGAAGTAATCAACGGAAAATATATTTGTCCTAAATGTCATGGATACTTTCGTATTCCGGCATATAAGAGAATTGAGCTTGTGACAGACGCAGGCTCTTTTGAAGAATGGGATGCAAAGATCGATGAAGGGGAAAGACCGGAGAATCCGTTGAATTTCAGGGGCTATACAGAAAAAGTAGAAGCTTTAAGAGAAAAGACCGGGCTTGATGAAGCGGTTGTGACAGGAAAAGCAACAATCTGTGGATATCCGGTTGTGATCGGGGTCTGTGACGGAAGATTTATGATGGCCAGTATGGGACATGCGGTAGGAGAAAAGATTACCCGTGCAGTCGAGCGTGCAACAAAGGAGAGGCTTCCTGTTGTTCTTTTTACCTGTTCCGGAGGCGCACGTATGCAGGAGGGAATCATTTCCCTGATGCAGATGGCAAAGACTTCAGCGGCACTGAAACGCCACAGTGATGCAGGCTTTCTTTATATCCCGGTATTGACTGATCCAACTACGGGAGGTGTCACAGCAAGTTTTGCTATGCTTGGAGATATCATTCTTGCAGAACCGGGTGCTTTGATCGGATTCGCTGGTCCGCGTGTGATCGAGCAGACGATCGGACAGAAATTGCCGGAAGGATTTCAGAGAGCAGAATTTCTTCTTGAGCATGGATTTGTTGATCGAATCGTAACCAGGGATGAGATGACGGAAATACTGGGACAGATTCTGAAAATGCATGCGGTTACAGATGAGAAGAAAGAAGAATGTCCGGAAAAGAAAAAAGAGAACAGAAAAAACACATCTGCAGTAAAAGAAAATGTGTCAGCCTGGGAGCGTGTTCTGAAATCCAGGGAAAAAGAACGTCCGGTCGGTAAGGATTATATTGACAGACTGTTTACAGATTTTGTAGAATTACATGGAGACAGATATTATAAGGATGATCCGGCAGTAGTAGGCGGAATTGCGTATTTTCATGGAAAAGCGGTTACTGTGATCGCCAGTGCAAAGGAAAGACAACGAAAGAGAATCTGGAACGGAATTTTGCAATGCCGTCTCCGGAAGGTTACAGAAAAGCACTGCGTCTGATGAAACAGGCAGAAAAGTTCCAACGTCCGGTCATCTGTTTTGTGGATACTCCGGGGGCTTTCTGCGGAATGGAGGCAGAAGAGCGTGGACAGGGTGAGGCAATTGCCCGGAATCTGTATGAGATGTCAGCTTTGAAAGTGCCGGTTCTTTCAATTGTAATCGGAGAAGGTGGAAGCGGCGGTGCGCTTGCACTTGCAGTTGCAGATGAAGTGTGGATGATGGAGAATGCAGTGTATTCAGTACTTTCACCGGAAGGGTTTGCAAGCATTTTGTGGAAAGACAGCAAGAGAGCGTCAGAGGCGGCAGGAGTGATGCGTCTGACAGCAGCAGATCTTAAGGAACTTAAGGTAATCGAAGAAATAATTTGCGAGCCTGAAGTGTACCAGGAAGATACGATGGTTCCTGTGCTCTGTGAACTGGAAGAGAAGATGGAACATTTCCTTGAACAATATGGAAGCCTTTCAGAAAAACAACTGACAGATAGAAGATACGACAGATTTCGTCGAATGTAAGAGATAGAAAACATGGTATTGTCTGAATTAAGATAGCAGACCAGAATGAAAGTGATCCCGGAAGATTGAATAGAGAAGAGCTGTTTGAAGAGATCAGAGAACAGTAGAAGACGAGGAGGAAAAAAGATGGATGCGTATAATACCATCAATGACATTCTGGTACATTTATTTAATGAAATCTGGGAGCTGGAGAAAAAGGCAATCATTACAGAGGAGTTTAAAGACATCACAAACAACGATATGCATATAATAGAAGCAATCGGTGTTTCAGGAAAGACAACGATGTCTGTAGTGGCAAAGAAGATGAAGATTACGGCAGGTTCTTTGACCACAGCGGTGAATGGGCTGGTAAACAAGAAGTATGTAATGCGTGCCCGCGGTGAAGAAGATCGAAGAGTGGTATATATCTGGCTGACAGAAAAAGGGGAGAAGGCTTACTATCATCACGAGGAGTTTCACAGGGAGATGACAAATGCTGTGCTGAACAGACTGGACGAAAAAGAGATTCCGGTTCTTATGAAGACATTGGACGGACTTTCAGAATTTTTCAGGGGCTATTCTTCAGAGGAATAAAATGATAATTATCAAGGAAAATTTGACGTTTTGTCAAAAATGAGTTACAATAATCCGTATCGTGAATAATTTATCATTACGGACAAAAGTTCTTGTCATTATTTCGCGTTAAGAATCACATTGTAATGAGGTAGTGCCAATATACTTGGGTGTATATTTTAGGAGGGAAACAAGTATGGTAACAAAGAAGACATCTTCAACAACAAAAGCTGAAACAGCAACAGTAAAGGCAGAGAAGAAAGAGACAGCAGCTGCGAAAGCAATCGAGACAAAGAAAGACACAACAAAGAAACTTGAAACAAAGGCAGCAGTGCTGGTAGATACACCAGAAGTTCAGGCAGAAGAAGTAAAAGAGACAGTGAAGAAGGCAGCTAAGAAGGTTGCAGCAAAAGCGGAAGATACAGCTGAAAAGGCTGTGAAGACTGTAAAGAAAGCAGCAGCTAAGAAGACAGCAGCCAAGACTACAAAGAAAGCTGATTTGAAGACAGAATTCTTCCTTCAGTTCTCAGGTAAAGAGTATACAGAGAAAGAGATCCTTAAGAAAGTCAAAGATGTATGGACAAAGGATTTGAAGAATAAAGTCGGAGACATGAAAGATGTTAAGATTTATCTGAAACCGGAAGAGTCAGCAGCATATTATGTTGTTAATGGAGATACAACAGGAAAAATCGATCTGTAAGATATAAATAAAAGATATAAGATCGCTTTCCGGATGTACCGGGAACAGGTTTACTTAAGAAAAGACAGGGAGTCAGACACAGCTGAATGCAGGTGAAGGACGGACCTGTCTTTTTAATATATTAGGAAAGTGCTTTCCTAATATATTAAAAACGCTCCGCTTAGGTAAACATTTCGCCGGTGCAGAAGGCAGTGTGCCTTAAGGTGACAGGAATCTGGCAAGTGCGGTTTGAGAAAGGAGTATGCAAGATGTACGAGAAAGAGATTGAGCAGCTGCAGTCAATGATTGATGAGAGTAACCGGATCGTGTTTTTCGGAGGAGCCGGTGTATCAACAGAAAGTAATATTCCGGATTTTCGAAGTGCAACAGGAATTTATCATCAGAAATATAAGTATTCACCGGAACAGGTGGTCAGTCACAGCTTTTTTATGAAATATCCGGAAGCTTTCTATGAGTTCTATAAAGAGAAGATGATGATTTTGGATGCGAAGCCAAATGCTGCCCATCTGAAACTGGCAGAATTGGAGCAGGCCGGGAAATTGCAGGCTGTTGTGACACAGAATATTGACGGACTGCATCAGGCGGCAGGAAGTAGAAACGTCTATGAACTTCATGGAAGCATCCACAGAAATTACTGTATGAAATGTGGGAAGTTCTATGATGCGGAATATGTGAAGAATTCAGAAGGAATTCCGAGATGCAGTTGCGGTGGGATGATTAAGCCGGACGTAGTACTTTATGAAGAGGGACTTGACCAGAAGACGATCCAAGGGGCAGTCGAAGCAATTTCATCAGCTGACATGCTGATCATCGGAGGTACTTCCCTTGTTGTTTATCCGGCAGCCGGTTTTATTGATTATTTTCACGGAAAACACCTTGTTGTGATCAATAAATCAGAAACAGCCAGAAGTGTCCGGGCAGAACTTGCAATATCGGCTCCGATCGGAGAGGTTCTTGGTGCGATTCAGGTGAGTGACGAATAAAAATTTTTTTTCTGTAAATACTTCTGAAAAGGAGGATGCTGGATGCAGCAATAAGAAGTATGGGAAGAAAAAAGAAAAAGATGATCAATCTTACTAAACTTGAACCGGAAGAAAAGCTGAAGTATGAGATAGCAGAAGAATTAGGCCTTTTAGATCGCGTGATGCAGGATGGGTGGAAGTCATTAACATCAAAAGAGACAGGACGGATTGGCGGAATGGTCACCGGAAGAAGACGAGAGATAAAAAAACAGACAAAAATTGCGGATGAAAATGATGAAAGATAAACAAAAGTAAAATTTTGAATGACACAGCTTTTGACAAATAAGGATAAATTTGGTAAAATAGACAGAATGGGGAGAAATTATTTTGCGTTAAAATTCGCAGAGTTTTTGGAAAGTGATAACTTTGGTGGCATAAATGACAGAAAAAATTTCAATATTTGATGTGGAGATTTCCTGTATCAAGGCAAAAGAAGCAATGATGCAGGCAATCGGATTCATGAAAGGCGATTCCGTCAATACCATTGAACTTGTATCGATGGAATCTCTGATGAAAGAACATGAAAATCCGGAGTGGAAAAAAAAGGTTTCAATGCAGGATTTGGTCCTTCCGGGAAGTGTAGAGATTCTTGAGGCAGCGAAGACGGACGATGCAAGATTGCTGCGGGAGACAGATAATAAATTATTCTTAAGAATGTTTTTGAAATATTTGCAGAAGAATCATCATAAGATTTATCTCCTGGCAGCAAGTCAGGAGGAACTTGTGAAAGCAGAAGAAGCTCTTGCAAGGTATAATCAGGGGATTCGTGTGGTAGGAGATGCCGTGATCCATCCGGAAGACGGAGAGCTGACGGATGCAGACCGAATCCATGGAATTGTGAATGCAGTCAACGGCTCAGAGGCAGATTGTATTTTATCAGTCCTTCCATCGCCGGCGCAGGAAGATTTTATTGAGCAGAACCGGGCATTGATTGATACAAGAGTCTGGATTGGCTGTGGATCAGTTCTGATGCGCAGCTTTGACGATAGAAAGATGACAAGCCGAATAAAGAGAATGTTAGTAAAGAAAGTATTTCGCTATAAAGTAGAGAAACAGAATTAGCCTTTGTGAAGAATGCTAAAAGATAAAAATGTGAATATTTCATGGATTCGACGAAGAAATGCATAAAAAAGATGGATTTCCTCTTTCTTTTTTTGCTGTTTTGCCTTAATATAATATAAGGGTATGTGTACGGATAAATAATACATACGAAAAAATTGTGGAATATGCACATGCGTGTTACTACTTACAGTTTGCTGTGATCAGCAATACATCGTACAGAGTGGAGGAAAAAAAGATGATTTCGAATCAGATACTTCAAAACACTATTGAAGGATTAAAGGGGATATCAAGGGTTGATTTTTGTGTACTCGACACAGAAGGCAAGGAACTTGCAGCAACATTTGATATGGCAAAAGATTGTGGGGAAGCGGTTCTTTCTTTTGTTGAATCACCGGCAGACAGCCAGGTGATCCAGGGATGCCAGTTCTTTAAGATCTTTGATGAACAGCGTTTGGAATATGTTTTGCTTGCAGATGGCGAGACAGAAGATGTGTATATGCTCGGTAAGATTGCGGCATTTCAGATCCAGAGTCTGCTTGTAGCTTATAAGGAGCGTTTTGACAAAGATAACTTTATCAAAAATCTTCTTTTAGACAACCTTCTTTTGGTTGATATTTACAATCGTGCAAAGAAATTACATATTGACACAGAAGTAAAACGTGTTATCTTTATTATTGAAACATCACACGAGAAAGACAGTGCTGCACTTGATAATGTGAGAAATCTTCTGGGAGGAAAGTCAAGAGACTTTATCACAGCTGTTGATGAGAAGAATATTATTGTTGTGAAAGAACTCTCAGATAAGGACGGCAATAAGGAACTTGAGAAGATGGCGAAAGAGATGCTAGATACGCTCCAGGCAGAGGGAGGCGACGAGCAGATCCATATTGCATACGGAACCATCGTAAGTGATATCAAGGAAGTATCCAAGTCATACAAAGAGGCGAAACTTGCACTTGATGTAGGTAAGATTTTCTTTGATGAGAAGGATATCGTTGCTTATACAACACTTGGAATCGGTCGTCTGATTTATCAGCTGCCACTGCCACTTTGTAAGATGTTTATCAAAGAGATTTTCGAAGCAAAATCTCCGGATGACTTTGATGAAGAGACATTGACAACGATCAATAAGTTCTTTGAGAACAGCCTTAATGTATCAGAGACATCCAGACAGCTCTATATCCACAGAAATACACTGGTATACAGACTGGATAAGCTTCAGAAGAGTACCGGTCTGGATCTGCGTGTGTTTGAGGATGCCATTACTTTCAAGATTGCCTTAATGGTAGTAAAGTATATGAAGTATATGGAGACATTAGAGTACTAGAACCGTAGGAGTATAGATAAGTTTTAGGAGGAACATATGATTGAATTAAGGAATGTGACGAAGGAGTATTCCAAAGGTCATGCTGCCTTGAATGGAGTTTCCGTGAAGATTGAGCGCGGAGAATTCGTATTCATCGTTGGTGACAGTGGATCAGGTAAGTCTACATTGATCAAATTGATCATGAAAGAGTTGAATCCGACCGAGGGTACAATTATCGTCAACGGCCAGAATTTGAACCGTATGAAACACAGAAACATTGCTAAATACAGAAGGGGACTTGGAGTTGTATTCCAGGATTTCCGTCTTTTGAAAGATCGTAGTATTTATGAGAATATTGCATTCGCATTGCGCGTGACTGAGACACCGACCCGTGTAATCAAGAAGAAGGTACCGGCGGCTCTGTCACTGGTTGGACTTGCACAGAAGTACAAGTCATTCCCGAAGGAACTTTCAGGTGGAGAGCAGCAGCGTGTAGCGATTGCAAGAGCAATTGTAAATGAACCTGCCATTCTGCTGGCGGACGAGCCGACAGGAAACCTCGACCCGACAAACTCATGGGAGATCATGAGTCTGCTGAAAGAGGCAAATGAGCGTGGAACAACAGTACTTGTTGTTACACATAACCAGGAGATCGTAAACGAGATGAACGAACGCGTCATTACTATGAAGCAGGGCGTAATCGTCAGTGATGAGAAAAAAGGTGGGTATATAAATGAGGATTAGTACATTTGGATACGTTGGAAAGCAGGGCGTTAAGAATATCTGGAGAAACAAGATGTTTTCACTCGCATCCATAGCGACGATGTCAGCATGTATTTTCCTGTTTGGATTGTTTTTCTCGATACTTGTTAACTTCCAGTATATTATTAAAAGCGCAGAAGAAGGTGTTGCAATCACCGTATTCTTTAATGATGACGCAACAGAGGAACAGAAGAAAGAGATCGGTGAGCAGCTTGAGTCCCGTGATGATGTTTCGGAAGTGAAGTATGTGTCAGCAGATGATGCATGGGCAGAATTCCAGAAAGAGTATTTTGGAGACAACCCGGAACTTGCAGAAGGTTTTAAGGATGATAACCCGCTGGCAGGTTCAGATAACTATGAAGTCTACATGAAGACGGTAAAAGGTGATAATAAGGATCTGATTGCGAAGAGTAAGTCTCTTTCAGCTACGCAGCAGGATCTGGTTAAATTTGCACAGAGTCTGGACGGAGTCAGACAGGTCAATAAGTCAGATGTTGTAGCGAACACACTTTCCAGTGTGAATATGCTTGTTGCATATGTTTCAATTGCGATTATCGCAATTCTTCTCGGAGTATCGATCTTCTTGATCAGTAATACGGTAACAACAGGTATTACGGTCAGAAAAGAAGAGATTGCAATCATGAAATATATTGGAGCGAAGGACTTTGTAGTAAGATCACCATTCGTGATCGAAGGTCTGATCATTGGATTATTCGGTGCAGCAATTCCGCTTGCCCTGCTATATTTCCTTTATGACAAGGCTGTAGTATATATTATGGAGAAGTTTAGTATTCTGAAGAATATCATTACATTCCTTCCGGTTGGAAATGTATATATCTATCTGTTGCCAATCGGGCTGGTAATGGGAATTGGAATTGGATTCCTCGGAAGTTACTTCACTGTTCGTAAGCACTTAAGAGTGTAATAGGAGATACCTATGAAAAGACGGATGAGAAAGGTAACAGCACTGGTTCTGTCAGTCGGAATGATGCTGTCAATGACAATTACTTCCGGTGCTGTGACAATTGATGAAGCGCAGAAAAAAGCAGATGAGCTGCAATCACAGAAGAGTGCAGCTCAGGCTGAAAAAGATACACTTGCTGCGAAACTTAATTCCATCATTGACCAGATGAACAAGACGCAGGAAGAATTAAGTGCCAAGGAAACTGAAATTTCAACAGCTGAGGAAGAGCTTGTACAGGCGAAGGTTGATGAGGATGATCAGTATAACAGCATGAAGAAGAGAATCAAATTCATGTATGAGGGTGGTAATACCCAGTTCCTTGAGATACTGATGTCCAGCAGCAATATTGGTGATCTGCTCAATAAAGCGGAGTATGTATCAAAGCTTTCTTCCTATGACAGAGATATGCTTGTTGCTTTTCAGGAAACGGTGAAAGTTGTAGAAGAAAAGGAAGCAAAGCTTAAAGAGGAGTATGAGAAACTGAATACATTGCAGACCAGTTTGGTGAGTCAGCAGACAGAGGCGCAGACACTGATCAGCAGTAAGGAAGCACAGATTGCGGAGATTCAGAATCAGATCACAGATAATGCGAACCTTCTTGCAGACCTCAAGGCGAAAGCAGAAGCAGCAAAACGTCTTCAGGAAGAGCAGGCAGCGGCTGCTGCAGCTGCTGCGGCGGCAAAGAAGAACAATAGCGGAAGCAGTAGTAACGGAAGCAGTAGTTCCAGACCGGCTTCCAGCGGAAACGTAGTGAGCGGAAGTGGATATTTTACACATCCATGTCCGGGAATGACATACCAGTCCAGTTATTTCGGTGAGGTTCGTTCTTTTGACTCAAGACCACATAAAGGAAATGATTATGCTGCACCGACAGGAACACCTACATATGCAGCAGCAGCCGGAACAGTTATTACGGCAGGCTGGAGCAACAGTGCGGGAAACTGGGTTGTTATAAGCCATGGAAATGGATTGGTGACAAAGTATATGCATCACAGCTCAATTTGTGTGAGTGCCGGTCAGAGAGTAGCAAAAGGACAACAGATTGGATATGTTGGTTCTACAGGATATTCAACCGGAGCACATCTACATTTCCAGGTGGAGCTTAACGGAACACCAGTGAATCCGAATAATTATATGTAAGACAAAGGGATTCAAAATCTTCCTTTCATGTTTACATGAAAGTGATTCAAAGAATAAAGGGGGACAAAGTGGAAGATTCTGCTTTGTCCTTTTCTTTAAATAACAGCGAAAGGGACAGACAATGGAACAGAAAAAGAAAAAGGGATATGGAGCCGGGATTGTTACCGGAATTCTTGCAACAGTTCTTGTCAGCCTGCTTCTCCTTGGGGGATTCAGGGTCATTACAAACACAGCCGGCAGTTATGCATCCGGTAAAGTGACAGAAAAAGAGGTATCAAAAAAACTGAATAAGCTGAATGCTTGATTGATAAATATTATCTGTATGAAGATGAAATTGATACAGATCAGCTGGCAGAAGGAATTTATTCCGGATATACGAGTGCACTGGGAGATAAGTACACTGTTTATTATGATGAAGATGAGACGAAAGCTCTGATGGAATCAACAAGCGGAACATTTTCAGGTGTGGGGGCAACGCTGACAAAAGATGCGGATACGGGCTATGCGACAATTGTAAATGTCTATGAAGACTCTCCGGCAGAGAAAGCAGGACTGAAAGCAGGAGATATCCTGGAGAAAATCGATGACCACGAGGTTGGTGATGAGCAGCTTGATACGGTGGTGTCCTGGATCAAAGGGGAAAAGGGAACAGATGTAAAGATTACAGTTCTCAGAGACGGAGAAGAACTGGAACTGACTGCCACACGAGATACGATCGAAGTGAAGACAGTTTCGTATGAGATGAAGGAGAACCAGATTGGCTATATCAGAGTGTCTGAGTTTGATACAGTAACTTATGACCAGTTTAAAGAAGCGTTGGACGATCTTGAAAAGCAGGGAATGCAGGGTCTTATTGTCGACCTGAGAAACAACCCGGGGGGAAGTCTTGATACAGTTACGAATATGCTGCGTCTGCTTCTTCCGGAAGGTACAATTGTATCAACAAAGGACAAGAATGGAAAGACAGACGAAATCACTTGTGACGGAACTCATGAATTTAAGAAACCAATGGCAGTTCTTGTAAACCAGTACAGTGCCAGCGCATCTGAAATCTTCAGCGGTGCAGTACAGGATTATGGAACAGCGAAGATTGTCGGAGTGACAACGTATGGAAAAGGTGTTGTGCAGCAATTGATGGATCTGGGAGATGGAACCTGTCTGAAAGTGACGATTGCTGAGTATTATACCCCAAATGGAAGAAGCATCAATGGAAAAGGTGTTGAGCCGGATGTGGAAGTGGAATATCAGTATGATGAAGAAAATCCAAAAGCAGATAATCAGCTGGATCAGGCATTAAGCACAGTTCAGGGAGAAATTAGTGAAAGTACACAAAACCGATAGGTTGAAAATATCTTGTTTTGATGAAAAGCTAAAATGTGTGACAATTTGAATAAAACCTCTTGAAAATCAAAAAACTCTGTGCTAATATTGAAAACAAGTTTTAGCAGACTAAAGTGCTGAACCAGAAAAAGGCAAAGAACAAGACTCTGATTCACAGAAACTGACAGGAAGTTGGCGTCACCGACTGAGAGCGCCGGACAGTGGAGTGCGTTAAGGGAACACTTGGGAGCTGGCTGTTTGAACAGGTGAAGTAGGGCAGCACGTGGAGCATACGTTACATGCAAAGAGTGGAATCTGGCTTACACAGGGATAAGATTTGAAATGTGAAGACTGAGATTCAATGCGGGTGGTACCGCGGATATTATGATTGTAATTTCCGTCCCGGGATACTGATGTATCCCGGGGCTTTTTTATTTAGAAAACTTCTTCCCGGGATGCTGGAATCTGAAAGGAGAAGTAAAATGGAATTTGTAACAGGCGTAAAAAAGAAGGAAACATTGGAACTGAGTGAACTTCTCGAAGAGGGAAGAATTGGAACCGAAGTGAAAGTAAAAGGTGCGATCCATACGATCCGCGATATGGGAACAATTGCATTCATTATTCTCAGAAAAAGAGAAGGACTTGTTCAGTGTGTATATGAAGAAAATATTTCCAAATTTGACTTGAAAGATGTGAAGGAAGCAGATACAGTAGAGGTAACAGGTGTGCTTGCAGAGTCTGCGAAAGCTCCGAATGGGATTGAGATTCGCCTTGGTGAATTGAAGATCTTAAGTGAGCCAGCAGAGCCAATGCCGCTTCCGATTGCAAAGTGGAAGCTGAACACATCTTTGGAAGCAAAATTAAACTACAGACCGATTTCTCTGAGAAATATCAGAGAGCGTGCGAAGTTCAGAATTCAGGAAGGAATCGTAAGAGGGTTCCGTGATTTCCTTTATAAAGAAGGATTTACAGAGATCCATACTCCGAAAATCGGTGCCAAGAGTGCAGAGGGCGGTGCGAACCTTTTCCGTCTGGAGTATTTCCACAGACCGGCGATCCTTCAGCAGAGCCACAGTTCTATAAGCAGATGATGGTCGGAGTATTCGACAGAGTCTTTGAGACAGCGCCAGTATTCCGTGCAGAGAAACACAACACAAAGCGTCATCTGAATGAGTACACAAGTCTTGATTTCGAGATGGGATATATTGATGGATTTGAAGATATCATGGCAATGGAAACGGGATTTCTTCAGTATACGATGGAGCTGTTGAAGAAAGAGTATGCAAGAGAACTTCAGATTCTGAATATCGAAGTACCGAAGACAGATAATATTCCGGCAGTAAGATTCGACGAGATCAAACGACTGGTATCCGAGAAGTATGACAGAAAGATCAAGAACCCATTTGACCTGGAACCAGAGGAAGAGACATTGATCAGCCGTTATGCGAAGGAAGAATGGGATGCAGATTTTGTATTCGTTACTCATTACCCATCAAAGAAACGTCCATTCTATGCAATGGATGATCCGGAGGATCCGACTTACACGCTCAGTTTTGACCTGCTTTTCAGAGGAATGGAAATCACAACCGGCGGACAGCGTATTCATGATTATCATGAACTTCTTGCGAAGATGGAGAAGCGAGGTATGACAGATGAAGGCATGGAGCAGTATTTAAGTGCATTTAAGCATGGAATGCCACCACACGGAGGTCTTGGAATAGGTATGGAACGTCTGACAATGAAGATGATGAACGAAGACAATGTAAGAGAAACAACATTATTCCCAAGAGACTTAAGTCGTCTGGAACCATAAGAAGAAAATACAAAAAACGGGTCAATCCCCCTGGATTGAACGAAAAAACTGTTGGATGTGAAGGTCTGAACTGAGAAAGAGAACTGCCCACAGGATGTTGTGGTCAGAAACTTAAGGAGTAGAAACAAGGGAGGGTCTTTATGTTTAAGAAAAAAGAATGTTATCTTTGCGGAGGTAAATTGATTGATGGCCGTTGCAGTTCCTGCGGGCTGGATAACACAAAGCTGGAGAAAAAGAATTACAGGCTGAATGAGAGCAGCTTTGATCGCAAGAAAAAAATGACATATTCCCAGAAACGACAGAATGACACTGGAGAGACAAAAAAACGGGAGAAAAAGCAGGATGCGGGACATCTCTGTGAGAGTCATAACGGACGGAAAAGAACGCAGACAGAATATCAGCAAAAAGAAAATCCGCGGATGGAAATCCCACAGACAGGGCAGATGCAGCTGGGTGGGCCGACGGTATTTAATCCGGCAAGGAAGGTTCATGCAGGATCTTACGAGGAACAGAAAAAGGCAAGGAAAATCAGTGGAATTCTTGCGGGAATCATCGTAGCAATCGTAGCATTTACAAGCATTGCAGGTTCCGTTGGTGATTTCATTTCCTCATTTGGGGATGATTTTCATTCCTTAGATTATGACTGGAATGATGATGGCAGCGAAGTGGATTTTGAGTATGATCCATATATGAATACAACGAGAGAACTTTCTGAGACAGGAGCAACTTATGATTGTGTATTAGGATATGGGGAGTATGAGATCGGAGCACAGATCCCGGAAGGAACTTATGAAGTGGAGCTTGTCTCAGGAGAAGGCTCCATGCAGCAGGATGATCCTGAGAATTCGATTTATTACTATTCTTATTTTAGTGAAGATGAGTCAGATACGGATGCAGGAGATTATCTGGATGATGTGAGACTGTATACAGGAGGTCATCTGAAGATTGATACGGGACTGGTTGTCCAGTTTCATTCTGAGAATGCACAGACGGAACAGATGCAGCTGGAAGAAAATCCGCTGACGGAACAGGTAACATTGAAAGCCGGAAACACTTATACGGCGGGAACAGATTTCCCGCCAGGATGGTATGATGTGACCGAGGCATCAGGAGTCGACTGGGCGGAGCTTCATTACAAGATTTATCTTGGTGATTTTTATGATAAGGAAAATGAAAATCTCAATTATGAAAATTATGGACTCTGGTTTTATGATACAGATGGATCAGAATCTTATAGAAATGCAGTTTTCCCGGAAGGAACAGAGCTGGAAGTGGATGATGGGGACTTAATCCTGACGCCGTCCGGCTCAGTAAAAAACCAGAATTATGACAGTTTCTATGATATGTACCGCTACAGGTCGCAATAAGCTGAGAAATTTATGATACTGATTTTGGAAATTGTCAGGATTAGCAAAGACAGAGTAGAAAGAAAGGATGATTAAATTGGCAAATAAAATATCCGATGAAACAATCGAGTATGTAGGAATCCTTGCAAAGCTGGAACTTTCAGAGGAAGAGAAAGAAGCAGCGAAAAAAGACATGGAACAGATGCTGGATTATATAGATACATTAAATGAACTTGATACAGCAGGGATCGAACCAATGTCTCATGTATTTCCGGTACAGAATGTGTTCCGTGAAGATGTGGTGACAAATGGCGATAACAAAGAGGCAACACTTGCGAATGCACCACTTCGTAAAGAGGACAGTTTTGAAGTGCCGAAGACAATTGGTTAAGGGAGTGAGAGCAGATGGATTTATTAAAACTTACAGCCCTTGAACTGGGCGAGAAGATCAAAGCAAAAGAAGTAACTGTACGAGAAGCAGTCGATGCAGTGATTGGACAGATCAAAGAAGCGGAGTCAGAGATTCATAGCTTTGTGACGATAGATGAAGAAGGTGCTTATGCACAAGCGGAGGAAATTCAGAAGAAAATAGATATGGGCGAACTGACAGGTACACTGGCAGGAGTTCCGGTTGCAGTAAAAGATAATATGTGTATCGAGGGACAGCTTACCACATGTAGTTCAAAGATTCTTTCCAACTTCAAACCGACCTATACGGCAGAGGCAGTTGAGAACCTAAGAAAAGCAGGAGCGGTTATCATTGGTAAGACAAACATGGATGAATTTGCCATGGGAAGTACAACAGAGACATCTTATTACGGACCGACACGCAATCCACACAACACAGCGCATGTTCCGGGAGGTTCTTCCGGTGGTTCCTGTGCGGCAGTGGCAGCATCCGAATGTTATTATGCACTTGGATCTGATACCGGCGGATCCATTCGTCAGCCGAGTTCTTTCTGTGGAGTTGTCGGACTAAAACCAACTTATGGAACTGTTTCCCGATATGGACTTATCGCGTACGGATCTTCTTTAGATCAGATTGGACCGGTAGCGAAAGATGTATCGGATTGTGCGGCAATTCTTGAGGCAATTACATCCCATGATCCGAAGGACAGCACTTCCATGGATCGTGATGATTGTGATTTCACAGAAGCACTTGTAGATGATGTGAAAGGTCTCCGTATTGGAATCCCAAGAGATTATATGGGAGAAGGTCTGGATCCTGAAGTAAATGATGCTGTGATGAAGGCAGCAAAAGTACTCGAAGAAAAGGGTGCGATTGTTGAGGCGTTTGATCTGCGACTTGTAAAATATGCAATCCCTGCTTATTATACGATCGCAGATGCAGAGGCAAGTTCTAACCTGGAACGTTTTGATGGTGTGAAATATGGTTATCGTACGAAAGATTACGATGGACTTCACAATATGTACAAGAAAACACGTTCAGAAGGATTTGGTCCGGAAGTAAAGAGAAGAATCATGCTTGGATCTTTTGTCTTAAGTTCAGGATATTATGATGCTTACTATCTGAAGGCACTTAGAACAAAAGCTTTAATCAAGAAAGAGTTTGACCGTGCATTCCGTAATTATGACATCATTCTCGGACCGGCAGCACCGACAACTGCTCCGGAGCTTGGAAAGAGCTTAAGTGATCCGATGAAGATGTATTTGGGAGATATTTATACAATCTCAGTCAATCTTGCAGGTCTTCCGGGAATGAGCGTTCCGGTTGGAAAAGACAGCAAAGGACTTCCAATCGGTATGCAACTGATCGGAAATGTATTTGAAGAAAAAACTTTGATCCGTGCAGCATATACCTATGAGTGTGCGACAAAGAAGATGCATGAAACACCGGCATCTGTCGGTCTTATGTCAGAAAAGGAGGTGCGTTAACAATGGCAAAGCAGTATGAAACAGTCATTGGACTGGAAGTGCATATTGAGCTGGCTACAAAGACAAAGATCTTCTGTGGATGCAGCACAGAATTCGGTGGCGCACCGAATACACATACTTGTCCGGTATGTACCGGTATGCCGGGATCGCTTCCGGTGTTGAATAAACAAGTTGTAGAATATGCTATGGCGATTGGTCTTGCAACAAACTGTAAGATTACACAAGTGTGCAAATTTGACCGTAAAAACTATTTCTACCCAGATAACCCGCAAAACTATCAGATTTCCCAGCTGTATCTCCCGATTGCCAGAGATGGATATGTAGAGATCGAGAGTGGTTCAGGAAAGAAGAAAGTAAGAATCCACGAGATGCATATGGAAGAAGATGCAGGTAAGCTGGTTCATGATGAGTGGGATGATACGTCACTTGTCGATTATAACCGAAGCGGTGTGCCACTTGTAGAGATCGTATCTGAACCGGATATGCGTTCCGCAGAAGAAGTTATTGCTTATCTTGAAAAACTGCGTATGATCGTGCAGTATTTAGGAGCATCTGATTGTAAGCTTCAGGAAGGTTCTATGCGTGCAGATGTCAACCTGTCTGTCCGTGAAGTCGGATCCGATCAGTTTGGTACAAGAACAGAGATGAAGAACCTGAACTCATTTAAGGCAATCGCACATGCAATTGAAGGCGAGCGTCAGAGACAGATTGAGTTGATCGAAGAAGGAAAACAGGTTGTACAGGAGACAAGACGCTGGGATGACAACAAAGAGCATTCTTATGCAATGCGTTCCAAAGAGGATGCACAGGATTATCGTTATTTCCCGGAACCGGACCTTGTTCCGATCGTGATCAGTGATGAATGGATCGAGAAAATCAAATCTCAGCAGCCGGAACTTCGTACGGAGAAGCTGGAGCGTTACAAGGAACAGTTTGATATTCCGCAGTATGACGCAGAGATCATCACAGGTTCTAAGAAAATGGCCGATCTTTTTGAGGCAACAACAGCAATCTGTGAGAAACCGAAGAAAGTTGCAAACTGGCTGATCGGAGAGACCTTCCGTCTGATGAAAGACAATGGAATGGAGCCGGAAGATTTAACATTCTCTCCGGAGAACCTGGCAAAATTAATTGATCTTGCGGAGGCAGGAACCATTAACAGTTCTGTGGCAAAAGATGTATTCAAGCAGATTTTCCATGAGGATATAGATCCTGAGAAATATGTCGAAGAACACGGGCTTAAGATGGTGAACGATGAAGGTGCACTCCGTGAGACAGCTGCCAAAGTGATCGCAGACAACCCACAGGCAGTCGCAGACTTCAAAGGCGGTAAAGAGAAAGCAATCGGAGCACTGCTTGGACAGACAATGCGCGCCATGAAGGGGAAAGCAAACCCTGGAATGGTGAACCAGGTGCTGCGAGAGTTGTTAAAATAAAATTTGATTTGTCTGTTAGGATTCCTGTAAATGGAACAGATATATTTATTGACCTAATATTGAAATTAAGATTGATATATTGACAGCCTGGAAAATGTCTGCTATATTACAAGTAGAACACAGAGAAATAATAAACTATATATGTTCAAAACAATAAGAGATTCGGAAGGATGTGGAAAGAATGAAACGAGATTATTATGAAGTGCTTGGGCTGTCAAAGGGCGCAGAGGATAAAGAAATAAAGAGAGCATATCGTAAGCTGGCAAAGAAGTATCATCCGGACACGAATCCTGGGGATAAAGAAGCGGAGAAGAAATTCAAAGAAGTGACGGAGGCGTACTCTGTACTGAGTGATCCGGAGAAGAAGAAACTGTATGACCAGTTCGGTCATGCTGCATTTGATCAGAGCGGTGCTGCAGGTTCCGGATATGGAAATGCCGGTACAGGTGGCTTTGGAGGATTCGGCGGAAACGGCGGATTCAAAGGCGGTACTTACCGTAGTTATGGTGGACCGGGAAGTGGATATCAGGAGTATCATTTTGAAGGTGGCGACATGGATGACATGTTTGGTGACATTTTCGGAAATATGTTCCATGGAGGAAGTGCTTCAGGTCGCAGCAGAAGGACATCAGGATTTACAGGAGGATTTGGAGGTGAAAGCTTTAAATCAAAAGGTTCTGATATCAAGGCAGGTATCACTGTAGGATTTGACGAGGCTGCATTTGGTGGAGATAAGGTTATTACTCTGAGTAATCCGGAAAATCCAGGACAACCGGGACAGTCACTGAAGGTTCATATTCCGGCAGGTATTGATAACGGAAAGTCAATCCGTTTAAGAGGAAAGGGAATGCCGGGAACCGGTGGTGGTGAAGCCGGAGATCTTCTGTTGAAAGTAACAGTTGCTCCGAAACCTGGATATGAGCGGAAAGGTATGGATGTATATACAACCGTATCTGTTCCGTATACAACAGCTGTGTTCGGAGGTGAGGCATTGGTCCATACACTGTATGGAGATGTTATGTGTAAGATTAAAGAGGGAACACAATCGGGTTCCAAGATTCGTCTGAGAGGTAAGGGAATTGTTTCGATGAAAGATTCATCGTTCACGGAGACCAGTATGTGACAATTCAGATTGAAGTGCCAAGAAACTTAAGTCCGCAGGCAAGACAGAAATTAAAAGAGTTTGAAGAAATCTGTCAGGGGAGTTCAAGAACAGCATAAATAAATGAAAAGACCAGAGGCTTGTTTTACAAATTGAAACAAGAACCTCTGGTCTTTTCTGCTGTTTAGAATATTGCTGTAGCTGTTTAGAAGTTACTGTGAGCAGTAACGTTTTGCACAGGTACAATTTATAGCCACTGACTCAGAAATTTGAAGCCAGTAACAAACGAATTATAATTGGGATTCTGCTAGTCACGTTCCCAACGACCGGAAGCACCACATGGAAGAACCAATCCTGAATCTGTAACAGGAAGTCCGATCTCCTGAGAATCTACATGTCCGTTCCAAGGTTTTAATTCAGTTGAGATCATGTAGGTAAGTACGGCAGGAGCAAGTCCTGTTGTATAAGAATTCACAAGGAAGAATAGTGCATCCTTGGAAAGAATCTTTGTACAAAGCTTGATGAGTGGATGGATCATATCTTCAATCTTCCAGATCTCGCCTTTTGGTCCACGCCCATATGACGGCGGATCCATAATGATTGCATCATAAGTGTTGCCACGGCGGATCTCGCGCTCAACGAACTTCACACAGTCATCGACAAGCCAGCGGATCGGTGCATCTCCCAGACCGGAAGAAACCGCATTCTCCTTTGCCCATGTCACCATACCCTTAGATGCATCTACATGAGTAACCTGCGCTCCGGCAGCTGCCGCTGCAAGTGTAGCACCTCCAGTATAAGCAAAAAGGTTCAGTACCTTGACCGGACGTCCAGCATTCTTAATCTTTTCAGAGAACCAGTCCCAGTTAGTTGCCTGCTCAGGGAAGAGTCCTGTGTGCTTGAAACTAAATGGTTTTAAATTAAATGTGAGAGAACCGTAATGGATCTGCCACTGCTGTGGGAGACTAAAAAACTCCCATTCACCGCCACCCTTTTTGCTACGGTGATAATGTCCGTTCATCTCCTTCCAACCGCGGTTCTTCTTAGGAGTATCCCAGATGACCTGCGGGTCCGGACGGACAAGAAGATAATTTCCCCAACGCTCAAGCTTTTCGCCACCTGAGCAGTCAAGAATTTCGTAATCTTTCCAATTATCTGCAATCCACATGAATTAGTTAATCCTTTCTATAAAAAATACTTGTAATCATACAGAGACAATCTCAAAAAACGATACATTTTTGAAATTGTTTCGTTTTATATCGTCTATAACATTTCTATTATAATAGAAAGTCCTATGGTAATGCAATGAAAATTTTCAGATTCAGAAATCAAGTGTTGCCAGCCGGTATTGTTCACACGATGTGTGAACAGCATTCTTATAACGGGACTGGTTAAAATGCACTATAAACCTACTAAACACATAGGAATATAAAAACAAAACGCCGAAAACATATAAAACCTATTGACGTAGTAGGTTAATAAGGTGTATCATACGCCTATCGAATCTGAGATGCGAAAAAGTAACAACGTTACATCAAATGATAGATGGAGTGATGAGTATGATAAAAGTAGAACATGCAAACAAAACATTTTCCGGGAAATACGGTACAGTACATGCGCTGCAGGATGTCAGCATTCATGTAGAGAAAGGTGACATCTACGGAATTATCGGATTTTCCGGAGCAGGTAAATCAACTTTGATCCGGTTGGTAAATGGATTAGAGACACCGGATACGGGAAATGTTATAGTCCAGGGAGAAAATCTTGGGAATCTGAAAAAAACGCAGCTTCGCAAGCTTAGAAGAAAAATCGGAATGGTTTTTCAGCAATTTAATCTTCTTGAATCAAAAACAGTGTATCACAACATTGCATTGCCATTGATTCTTGAAAAGGCACCAAAGGAAGAGATTGATAAGAAAGTAAAAGAAGTACTCCAGTTTGTAGAACTGGAAGATAAGAAAGATGTTTATGTAAGCCAGCTTTCGGGAGGACAGAAACAGAGAGTGGGAATCGCAAGGGCACTGACAACAACACCGGACATCCTGCTCTGTGACGAGGCAACAAGTGCACTGGATCCACAAACTACAGAATCCATTCTAAGACTGCTTAAGAAGATCAACCGGGAGATGGGAGTTACAATCCTTCTGATCACACATCAGATGCAGGTTGTTCAGATGATCTGTAATAAAGTAGCAGTTATGGAGAACGGACAAGTAGTAGAGGCCGGAAGTGTGCTTGATGTATTCGGAAAGCCACAGGCACCTGTTACAAGAAGATTCGTTCAGACTGTAGTAAATGATCAGATTCCGGAAAGTATTATTAGTCTTGTAAAAGAACAGAAAGAACATTTCCGGGTAGAGAGGCTTAAGTTTATCGGAAGCAGTGTAAAACGTCCGGTAATTTCGGATATCTGTCATGTGGATGGAATTGTAGTAAATATTCTGGGAGCAACCGTGCAAGAATTGCAGGAAAATGTAATGTGTGTGTTCATTTTGCAGCTGATCGGAACGGAAGAGAAAATACTAGAAGCTGAGAAACAGATTGATGGGAATGGAGTAATCAGAGAAAGAGTGGAGGCGATTTAATGGAACAAGAATATTTTGGAGTATCCTTGGAAAAGTTACTGACCAGTGGGGGACAGACCTTATATATGGTTGCATGGTCACTGATTATTGGAACAATCATAGGAATTATTTTGGCACTGATCCTTGTGCTTTGCCGTAAGGGAGGACTGGTAGAGAATCTGATCCTTTACAATATTGTAAGTATCTATATTAATATAGTAAGAAGTATTCCATTTGTGATCTTACTGGTAGCGATTATGCCGTTGACAAGAGCAATTGTTGGAACGACCATCGGAAGTACAGCATCACTTGTCCCGCTTGTTATTTATATCAGTCCATATCTTGCACGCTTGATGGAAAATAGCTTACTGGAGATTAATCCGGGTATTCTGGAAGCGGCTGAAGCAATGGGGGCATCTACCTGGCAGACGATTCGGTATTTTCTGCTTCCGGAGACACTTGGCTCTATCGTACTTGCATTGACAACAGGTACGATCGGATTGCTTGGTGCATCCGCAATGGCCGGATATGTAGGCGGCGGAGGTGTCGGAGATCTGGCACTGACTTATGGATATCAGAGGATGAATACACCACTGATGATCTTTACTGTAGTTGTACTGGTTGTATTTGTACAGATTCTTCAGCTTGCAGGAAATACAATTTCAAGAAAACTCAGACAACACAGATAATTTTTATAAAGAAAAGAATGAGAAATAAGGAGAATAATATTATGAAAATCAAGAAAATTATTGCAGGCTTATTAGTAGCGACAACAGCATTCAGTTTGGCAGCATGCGGAAATTCAGGTTCAGGAGATACGAAGAAAAGTGACGCGGATACATCAGAGAAAAAGGAAATCGTCTATGGAAAATCCCAGGGACCATATACAGAACTTTTCGAAGATGCAATCGTTCCAATCCTTGAAAAAGAAGGATATACTCTGAAAGCGGTTGACCTCTCAGATCTTCAGACAGCAGATGTTGCACTAAATGACGGAGATGTAGATGTCAATGTAGAACAGCATACAGCATACATGGACAATTTCAATCAGAGTTATAACGCAGATTTGGTTGCAATCAGTCCGATTCCAACAGTCCCGGCAGGAGTTTATTCAGAAAAATACGATTCTGTAGATGAAATCCCGGATGGTGCGAAGGTTGCAGTCCCAAATGATGCGTCCAACACAGCACGCTGCTATCTGATGCTTCAGAAAATCGGCTGGATCAAGCTTGACGAGAATGCTGATCCATCCACAGTTACACAGGATGATATTGTAGAGAACCCACATAATATTGAATTTACAGAAATGAACAGCATGACAATTCCGGCAGCAGAATCTGATTTTGATTATATTGCAATCACAGGAAGTGTTGTATATAATGCAGGCATTGATGCTTCTACAGCACTGGCCAATGAAGATATTTCAGATTATCTTGTACTTCAGGTTGTTGTAAAAGAAGAGAACAAAGATGCAGATTGGGCACAGGCAATCGTGGACGCATACCACTCAGATGAATTCAAACAGTATATGAAAGAAAACAATGATGGATTATGGTGGATCCCGGAGGAGCTTCAATAATTAAGAAAGGCAGTGATGAAAATGGATCAGACAGAAAAATTAATCCTGGAAGCAATCGATCAGCACAGAGATGAGATCATTGAATTTGCCAGAGATATATACGATCATGGAGAACTTGGATATAAAGAATTCAATACAGCAGAAAAATTCATAAAGAAGATGAAAGAATTAGGTCTGCGCACAGAGACAGGACTTGCAATTACAGGAACAAAAGCGTATTTAAATGAAGAAAAGAAAGATACAGCAAGCCTTGCACTTCTTGGAGAACTTGATGCACTTAGGATTCCGGAGCATGCTCATGCGAATCCAGAGACAGATGCGGCACATTGCTGCGGACATCATGCACAGATGGCTGGAATCTTTGGTGCGGCACTGGCTCTTACAGTTCCGGAGATCGCGGAAAAACTGGATGGACAGGTGGTATTTTTTGCAACACCGGCGGAAGAGTATGGTGAAATTGGATTCAAAAATGAGCTGCGCGCACAGGGAAAAATAAAATATGGCGGTGGAAAATGTGAGCTGCTTCGTATCGGCGCATTTGATGATATTGATCTTTGTATTACACATCACATTGCACCGGGGGATGACATCATAGTAGGAAGTGGAACCGGAAATGGATTTGTATCTAAAGTGATCCGCTGCATAGGCAAGGCAGCCCATGCGGCAGGAACACCGGAGCAAGGTGTAAATGCTCTGTCGGCGGCGTCACTTGGTCTGCAGGCACTCGGTCTGAATCGGGAGACATTCCGTGATGAGGATTGTGTCCGTGTCCATCCGATCATTACAAAGGGCGGCAATCTGGTAAATGTAGTGCCTGACGAAGTTGTAGTAGAGACACTGGTAAGAGCAAAAACAATCGAGGCATTTACCGATGCAGCGAAGAAAACAGACCGATCCTTCCAGGCAGGAGCTGTTGCAATGGGAGCGAAGGTTGAAATCACAACACTTCCGGGATACCTTCCGACACTTGCGGAAGAAGCACTCCCAGAATTAAAAAGAGCAGCAGAACTTTCTGCACCGGAAACAAATGTGATCGAGGCATCAGGACATACGGGCGGATCTACAGATGTCGGTGATGTCCAGCACTTAATGCCTGTATATACATTTAATACAGGTGGTGTAAAGGGTGGACTCCATCAGGTGGAATTTGAAGTGACGGATGAGGAAGAAGCTTATATTGTCACTGCGAAGATGTTTGCACTTGGAGCCTATGGACTTTTGAAAGAAAAAGCAGCAAGAAGCAGAGAACTTGTTAAAAATTATAAGCCGGTATTTGAAAATTCAGCAAAGTATGCGGAGTTTATGGATCAGTTTGATTCGAAAGAAGTATTGGAATAATTTGAGTTTCCGTAAGATGTAACTTGAAAATAAATAACTTCTCCTAAAATACCAATCTGCCAGACTTGAATGAATCTCGCCCTATCGCCAAAGGCGATGGGGCGAGATTCGTTACTGTTCACTGGGCAACTGGGACATAAGAAAAACGATGGTATAGACTAAAACAGTCGAAGCCAGAGTCTTTTAAAGCCCAAACTCTTTCAATAACTTCTTTTGATATTCCCTGTCAGCAGCTGCCTTGAGAATATCATCAGTTCTGTTTAGTTCGGATAATTTTAAAATCAGTTGATTAATCCTGTTTACCCCAAGAGATTCCCCTTCTTTTATGCCTTCTTCTCTTTTTTCATCTAATTCATCTTTCATTAATTCTAATAACGCATTACACATATCTCGTTTTCCCTCCTTTAGCTGATTCTCGTTTGCTTTTACTATAATCTCCATAACAGCCTGATACAGCTGATTTTCCTTGTTCTTTTTATAATCTTCTAAAAGGTGTCTAGTAACAGACATGTCTTTCAGGGTATCTGTCAAACTATATAACCAGAGATTTTTCTCTGGTGACAACCGATTTGTTACAATAATCTGAATCGGTAAGATATCTCCAATTACATAATAAATCCCTTCTTCCGGATTATCAATGGTGTAATGGCGTACTTCTTCCAAATGTCTGATCAGTTCTCTTGGGTATCGTTTTGACACTAAGGTGATCGTTAGCTCCTGAATCGGGATTTCATTTACCTTACCTGTATCTGCTTTATAAAAATTTGTATATCCATATACCTTATAGAAATCGTCCACGGAAAGTGAATCGGATGGTGATTTATATTCGATGATATTATACTTGCGGAATATTTTTCCAATATTTTTATGGATTGGCTCCGCATTCTTTTTTTTAATAATCAACACATCAATTGCCATTGGCTTTGAGCTTAATAGATACTCCCGTTCAAATTTTAATTTTTCTTTTTCCTCTCTGAATTCAATCTGCAAGTCGGCATAAAATGCAGGATGCCACTGAAGCATTTTCCCATCTGTCGGTTGTTGTTTTTCCGGCAATTGTTTTCTCTTTTGTTTCATCTAAGAGACCTCCTTATGTGATTTTTCACAGAAGTTCTCTCTCCATCAGAAAACCTCTGCTTTAAATAATGGATTTTAAAAGCATGAATTTTCTGATTTGGCAGGTACGTTCTACCTGTAATGAAACTTTTATATGAATTTAGATGTTTTAGAAAATATGCTTTGAAATAGGATAACATATTTATGTACAATGTTCAATGTTTTTTGGTAATTGTCAACTCCTGGATCGTTACTGTTCGCTCTGTTCACAGTAACGTAACCAAAATTCATTCCAAATTGCCTGTGGCAATGGAATTATAATTCTATACATTTTCCTACTTTTATGGTATAATTTAAAAGTTATTTTACTTGTTTATCAATTTAATGCGATAAACAGTTTCGGCAAAATCTATCATAAGAGAAAGGAATTGAAGAAGTATGTTATCTACGATAGAATCAGTAAATAGTGCTGTGAATAACTTTATCTGGGGCGTTCCGGCTATGATCTGCATTATTGGAGTCGGGCTTTACTTAAGTATCCGGACCGACTTCCTTCAGATCAGAAAATTTCCGTATGCGATGAAAGTGACGATCGGAAGGATGCTCCGCAAAAGAGATGCATCTGACGGTGCACTGACTCCGTTCCAGGCAGTTTGTACCGCGCTGGCGGCGACGGTCGGAACCGGAAATATCGCCGGGGTTGCCGGTGCTATCGCAATCGGAGGACCGGGCGCAGTGTTCTGGATGTGGATCTCAGCACTTCTTGGAATGTGTACAAAGTTTTCAGAAGTTACTCTTGCAGTTCATTTCCATGAGACGAATGTGGAAGGAGATCGTGTCGGTGGACCGATGTATTATATCAAAAATGGTCTGAAAAAGCATTGGCACTGGCTGGCTTATCTGTTCGCTGCATTTGGAGTTCTGACAGTATTTGGAACAGGAAATGCAACACAGGTTAATACAATCACAACAGCAATCGATTCTGCACTTTTTAACTATGGAATCATAGGAAAAGATTCCGTTGGAACATTGAATCTGATTATCGGAATTGTGCTTGCAGTTTTGATCGGTCTGATCCTTCTTGGCGGAATTAAGAGAATCGGTCAGGTCACAGAGAAGCTTGTTCCGTTTATGGCATTGATCTATATAGTTCTTGCACTTGGAGTTGTTGTTCTGAATTTCCAGAACATTCCTACTGTATTTGGATCCATTTTCGAAGGAGCGTTTTCTCCGGCATCTGTGACAGGAGGAGCCGTGGGATCTTTCTTTATGAGTATGAAGAAAGGTGTTTCCAGAGGAATCTTCTCTAATGAGGCAGGACTTGGTACAGGTTCTATCGCACATGCATGTGCAGATACAAAAAAACCTGTAAAGCAGGGATTCTTTGGAATCTTCGAAGTATTTGTTGATACCATTGTAATCTGTACATTGACAGCACTCGTTATTCTGTGCAGCGGTGTTCCGGTTGGATATGGAGAGGCGGCAGGAGCAGAACTTACTATTCTTGGATTTACATCCACTTATGGAAACTGGGTATCTATTTTCACAGCTGTTGCGATGTGTTGTTTTGCATTTTCTACGATTATCGGATGGGGATTGTACGGAACGAGATGTGTGGAATTCCTTCTTGGTACAAAAGCGAATAAGCCATTCATGGTACTCTATGCACTTGTTGCAATTGTAGGTGCTACAATGGAACTTGGATTGATGTGGAATATTGCCGAGACATTCAATGGTCTGATGGCAATCCCGAACCTGATCGCAGTATTCTTATTGTCAGGTGTTGTTGTGAGACTTGTGAAAGAATACTTTGCCGGAGAAGGCAAAGAAAGTTAAAAATAAAACTAGATATAAAAGATTTGAAGCTCTGGTGTTTTTTGAAATCACCGGAGCTTTTTTTAATGAATAAATATACGCGATTATTTATAAAAATAGCATATGGTTTTTCGCATATTGGCAAATAGCATAAAAGCTATGTTGGATAAAAAAGAAAATGACAGAAAACTACACAAAAAGTGCAAGGAAAAATAAGGTAGAAATAT
Organism: Ruminococcus sp. OM04-4AA; assembly: GCF_003462585.1. Lineage (NCBI taxonomy): Bacteria > Bacillati > Bacillota > Clostridia > Eubacteriales > Oscillospiraceae > Ruminococcus > Ruminococcus sp. OM04-4AA. The sequence continues at coordinate 57,483 of NZ_QTZH01000002.1, forward strand.
ACAAAAAAACGGAAAAGTGAAAAACGTTATATTTTATGTCCTATATTGTCCAAGATTTTATTCAGTGGCTATGGTATAATTTTAGAACGACTAAATGTGAAAAAAATATGTTTAAAATATGAAGAAAAAATGTATATTCTGTGAAACGCATAAATAAACAGTGGCAGCAATGCAAACAACAGAGGTTACAGGAGCTGTTGAAATATAAAAGAAGCGGAAGGAGGTTTATGCAGGCAGTAATGTCTGTGAAGTTGTGATTTGCAAACGAATGTGAACACAACGCAGGGACAGAAAGAAAACTGTTCACTTAAAAAACTAGGAGGCAAAAGCATGAGAAGAAGGTTAAAAAAACTTATCGGAATTACAACAGCTGCAGCAATGGCTGTTTCGTTAGTTCCGACAACCGTTTTTGCAGAGGAACCGGTGGCGGCTATCGCAGAAGAAACTGCAAAGAATGATAATCTTTTGAGAGTCTGGTATGATGAACCGGCAACAGATTGGCAGACACAGTCACTGGCAATCGGAAATGGCTATATGGGAAGTCTTGTATTCGGCGGCATTAATAAAGACAAGATCCATATTAATGAGAAAACTGTTTGGGAAGGTGGACCGACAAGTTATAATGGCTATAGTTATGGTACAACAAACAGAACAGAGACAGATGCAGATCTTCAGAAGATCAAAGATGATCTGAATGCGATCCGTGAGAAACTGGATGATAAATCAGAGTATGTCTTTGGATTTAATGAAGATTCCTATGAGGCAAGTGGAACCAATACAAAAGGTGAGGCAATGGATTGGTTGAACAAGCTTATGGGAGATTTGGTAGGATATAGCGCACCGAAGGATTACGCAAACCTGTATATCTCCAATAATCAGGATTCTTCAAAAGTGTCCAATTATGTCAGAGATCTGGATATGCGTACAGCCTTGGCAACTGTAAACTATGATTATGAAGGTGTTCATTATACAAGAGAATACTTTGACAGTTACCCAGATAATGTAATGGCAGTACGTCTGAGCGCAGACAAGAAAGGAAAGATCAGCTTTGATACAAATCTTCAGAGTCTGATCGGAGGAAGAACTCATAAGAGTACAGTTGACGGTGACACAATCACAATGCGTGATGCATTAGGTGGAAACGGATTGAACATTGAAGCACAGTTGAAAGTTATCAACGAGGGAGGAAGCCTTTCTTCAAATGCTAATGGTTCAAATCCATCCATCACAGTATCTGACGCGGATGCAGTTACATTGATCTTTGCATGTGGTACAGACTACAAGATGGAGCTTCCGAGTTTTCGTGGAGAGGATCCACATGATGCGGTTACAGCAAGAATCAATGCAGCAGCTAAAAAAGGATACGAAGCACTGAAAGAAGACCATGTAGCAGATCATTCTGCATTGTTCTCCCGTATGGAATTAGGATTTAACGAAGAAGTTCCTACAATTCCTACAGATGAACTGATCAAAAAGTACCGTAACATGGTAGACAACAATGGTGGTGAAATTCCTACAGAATCCGAGCAGAGAGCTCTGGAAGTAATCTGTTACCAGTTTGGACGTTATCTGACAATCGCCGGATCAAGAGAAGGAGCTCTTCCGACAAACCTTCAGGGTGTCTGGGGAGAAGGATACTTCCAGTGGGGTGGAGATTACCACTTCAATATCAATGTTCAGATGAACTACTGGCCGACACTGGCAAGTAACCTTGCAGAATGTCAGATAGCATACAATGATTACCTGAATGTTCTGAAAGAGGCCGGACGTTATGCGGCAGCAGCAGCTTTCGGTATTAAGAGTGATGAGGGAGAAGAAAACGGATGGCTCGTAGGATGTTTTAGTACACCATATATGTTCTCAGCACTTGGACAGAAAAACAACGCAGCCGGATGGAACCCAATCGGTTCTGCATGGGCACTTCTGAATGCATATGAGTACTATCTGTACACAGAAGACACAGATTACCTGAAAAACGAATTGTATCCATCTCTGAAAGAAGTTGCAAACTTCTGGAATGAGGCTCTTTACTGGAGTGAGTATCAGCAGCGTTACGTATCAGCTCCTTCTTACTCACCGGAGAACGGACCGATCGTAAACGGTGCATCTTACGATCAGCAGTTTATCTGGCAGCACTTTGAGAATACAATTCAGGCAGCAGAGACATTAGGTGTTGATGCAGATCTGGTTGAACAGTGGAAAGAAAAACAGTCCAAACTGGATCCAGTCTTAGTTGGTGACGACGGACAGGTAAAAGAGTGGTATGAAGAAACACATTTCGGAAAAGCACAGGCAGGAGACCTTGGTGAGATTGATATCCCACAGTGGAGACAGAGCCTTGGCGCACAGAGTGGAGGAGTACAGCCACCGCACCGTCATCTGTCACATCTGATGGCATTATATCCATGTAATATGATCAGCAAAGACAATCCGGAATTCATGGATGCAGCAATCGTATCCCTGAACGAAAGAGGCCTGGATGCAACAGGTTGGTCAAAAGCACACAAACTGAACCTTTGGGCACGTACAGGACACTCTAATGAGGCATTCCAGATCGTACAGTCCGCAGTTGGTGGCGGAAATTCAGGATTCCTGACAAATCTTCTCTCATCACACGGTGGAGGAGCAAACTACAAAGGATACCCGATCTTCCAGATCGATGGTAACTTTGGTTATACAGCAGGTGTAAATGAGATGCTTCTTCAGAGCCAGCTTGGTTATGTACAGTTCCTGCCGGCAATCCCAGAGCAGTGGAACACAGGACATGTAGAAGGTATCGTTGCAAGAGGCAACTTTGAGATCGACATGAACTGGTCAGAAGGTAAAGCAGATCGTTTCGAGATTACATCAAGAAATGGAAATACATTTACAGGCGAATATGAGAATATCGCAGCTTACGAAGTGAAGAAATCTGACGGAACAAAGGTAGAGACAACAGTTCACTCAGACAACAAGATTTCCTTCCCGACAGAGGTGGGAGAAACTTACACAATCGACTTCCATTCAACACCTGAGAAACTTCAGGGCGTGATCGATCAGGCGAAAGAGCTTGCAGCAAAGATGGACGATGAACTTCTTGCTGATCAGAAAGCACATCTTGAGGAATTGATCGAGGCAGCAGAGAAGGTTGTAGAAGAAGAGAAATCTGATGAATATTACAATCATTCACAGATCCTTCTCAAAGCAATCAAGGTTGGAGAAGCTGCAATTACATTAAAAGATTCCTACTATGCAGCAGAAGAAGTATATGAAGGAAGAGACGTAAACGAAGATTGGGCAAGCTATATCAATACAGCAGCAGATCTGGACAACCAGTTAGATGCAGCAATAGAACTTCTGAAAGACAAAGAATGCACAGTTACTGAGCTGAATCTGATGAAGAAGAGTGTTGATGAGGCGAAAGATGCACTTCTTGGAATTTGGGATAAATTGATAGTAACAATTAAACCAACGGATAAGGAAATGCTCGGAGCAGAAGATAAAGTTGCGATTTCCAGCGAGTTTGATGATCTTCAGATCAGATATACGATCGATGGAAATGAGCCAACATGGTTCTCAGAGGAATATACAGAACCATTTGCAATGACAAGATCCAAAGAAACAGTAAAAGCAGCATTGTTCCTTGGAAGACGTCAGATGAGTGAAGTGGCTTCAGCGGAATATATCAGCAAGGAAGCACTGAATGTAGAAGACAGCATTGAAAAAACTTATAAATCTGTTACAGACAACGGAACATCAGGTGACAGTGAAGGTTTAGCAGGTGCGCTTGATGGAAAACATAATGGTACAGCTTGGCAGTTGCAGAACATTCCGGCAGAGCTTGAACTTCAGTTTGCAGAGCCTGTAGAAGTAAATGCGGCAGAAGTAGCATTAGACAATTACATTCCAGATTATATGGATATCAAAGATATGGATATCGAATACTGGGATGGAAACAAATGGGTTGCCGCAGTCGAAGGAGCATCTATCGATGGACAGTCCAGAGTATTCTTATTCGATAGTTTTAAGTCTGATAAGGTTAAACTTAGAATTAATAAAGCATGGCTCTATGATTATTATCATAACTATGGTTGGTATACAAGCATTGATGCATTCCGTCTGTTTAATCTGAATGATGTAATAACAACAGACAAGAGTTCATTAGATATGGTAATCTCCGTAGCGCAGAAAAATATAGATGCCGGAGAAGTAGATACAGCTATCGAGAGCGTAAGAGAAAGCTTTACAGCAGTATTTAATTATGCGAAAGATGTAAGTGCTAATGTTCAGTCAAGCCAGGCAGTAATCGACAATACAACAATCGCATTGATCGAAGAAATCCAGAAGCTTGGATTCAAGGCTGGAGATAAGACAGATCTGCAGAATCACTATACATTATACAGTGCATTAGATCTTGATCAGTATATTGATGGAGCAGAGAAAGATGCATTTGTAGAGGCACTTGAGATTGCAGGAAAAGTGCTTGTAGATGGAGATGCATTAGAAGAGGATGTTGTAGTAGCAGACCAGAAACTTCTTGATGCAGCAGAAGCACTTGTTAAGAAGGGAGATAAGACATCTCTTCAGAAACTGGTAGACTCCACAGCTGATTACAAGAAAGAGAACTATCTCAGCGCAGGATGGAATACATTCGAAGTAGCACTTGAAGCAGCAAAGAAAGTACTTGCAGATGAGTCCGCAACACAGGAAGATGTAGACAAGGCAAAAGCAGTTCTTACAACAGCAATGACAGGACTTCGCTACAAAGCAGATAAGTCTGTACTGGAGGAAATCATTGGAAAAGCAAAAGCAATGGATCTGACAGGATATAGCGCAGAAAATGTTGCACTGTTCAATGCAGCTTTTGCTAAAGCAGAAGCAGTTATGGCAAACGAAGAACTTTCAGTTTACGAACAGCCAATCGTTGACGCAGCAGTTCTTGATCTGCAGAACGCAATGAAAGCTTTGAATGATGAGAAAGATAATGCATCAAAACCATCCGACCCATCAAAACCGTCGAACCCATCAAAACCGTCGAACCCATCAAAACCGGGAAGTGGAAATGGAAACGGTGCTACAGGATCTGACAAGAATAATGGATCAGGTTCTGATGGAAAACATCAGGCAACAACAGCAGGTAAGCAGAATGGCGGAAACACAGTGAGCGGAACAAACGGAAAAGCAACTAAGACAGGTGATGTTACACCGATCATTCCGGCGGCAGCAGGTGTTATTCTTTCAATGGCAGCAATTGTTGTTGTACTGAAAAAAAGAAAAAGATAATAAAAAAGAATCAAGAAGTGGAACAGAAATCAGGAATGGTGAAATTCAGAAAACAGTAACACGGAAAGATTCGTGAGAGATGAGAGGACTTTTTTGACGAAGTCCTCTCTTTTTGAGTGATTAAGAGATTCTATATCCCCCTACCTGGCTTGTGGATTTATTCTATTTCTTATACAATAAATTGCATTGAAAGAAAATAGACAGCGTGAGGAGAAAACGATGAAACGAAGAAAATTATCACGAGTGCTTGCAACAACATTAGCTGTATGCATGTTGGCAGGTGGTGTACTTACAGGCTGTGGAAGCAAATCAGACAATGCAAATAATAAGACTACACAAAGCGGGTCTACACTAATCTATGGAAGTAATGATTACACAAGGATCAATCCGGCTATTGATGAGCATGGAGAGATTAATTTGCTTCTGTTTGATGGTCTGACAGCACATGATGAGAATAATGAGGTAGTACCGGGACTGGCAGAATCCTGGGAGTTGGATGACGCGACAAATACTTATACATTCCATCTTAGGGATGATGTAAATTGGCAAGATGGAGAGAAATTTACAGCAGAGGATGTTGAGTTTACGATCAAAGCAATCATGGATCCGGACAATGAATCAGAGATTGCTTCTAATTACGAGGATGTTACAGCAATCAATGTGATCGATGATAAGACGATCTCTTTTACACTTCAGGATAAGAATGTGGCATTTCTCGACTATATGACAATTGGTATCCTTCCGAAACACTTACTGGAAGGCAAGGATATGCAGACAGATGAATATTTCCATAATCCAATCGGAACGGGTCCGTATAAGATTCAGGAGTGGGATGAAGGACAGAGTATTACACTTGTAAAGAATGAGGATTATTATAAAGGAGCTCCGAAGATTGATACAATCGTGTTTAAGATTGTACCGGATGATAATGCAAAGGCACTCCAGTTAAAATCCGGTGAGATCAATCTGGCAAAGGTGACACCAAAAGACGCACAGAATTTCGTGGATGATGATGCTTTTACAGTATATGATATGAAGACAGCGGATTACAGAGGCATCCTTTATAACTTTAATAATGAATTCTGGCAGAGAAACAAAGATGCGATTCCGGCAATCAGTTATGCGATTGATCGTCAGAAGATGGTGGACAGTGTTCTTCTGGGAGAAGGTGTTGTAGCTTATGGTCCGCTTCAGAGAAATAAATATAATAATGAAGATGTAGAGAAATACTCTTATGATCCGGCAAAAGCAAAAGAAGTGTTAGAAGCGGCTGGCTGGACATTGGGAGATGACGGAATCTATGAGAGAAACGGAGAGAAGCTTTCTTTTACAATCAATGTGATGGAAGGTGATCAGGTGCGCGCAGATCTTGCGGCTATCGCATGTCAGCAGCTGAAAGAAGTTGGAGTTGATGCAAAAGCACAGGTTCAGTCAGAAATCGACTGGGCAAATCAGGAAGCATTTTTGATCGGATGGGGAAGCCCGTTTGATGCTGATGACCATACATATAAAGTGTTTGGTACAGATAAAGGAAGTAATTACAGTGGATATTCCAATGAACAGGTAGACACTTACCTGACACAGGCAAGACAGACAAGTGATGAGAATGAGCGAAAAGAAGCATATGCGAAGTTCCAGGTTGCACTTGCAGAAGATCCGGCATATACATTCTTCTGTTATTGCGATGTAGATTATGTGACGAATAAGAAAATCCAGGGAATTACAAAGGATACAGTTCTTGGCCATCATGGTGTTGGAATTTTCTGGAATGTAGAGGATTGGACAATCGAATGAAAATAGAAGAAATACTGGCAGTGAAGCATTTGTCAGTTGAATTTCAAACTTCAGATGGAAAGAAACAAGTAGTAAAGGACGTCTCTTTGTCGTTAAGACAAGGGGAGGTCCTTGCTCTTGTTGGAGAGTCAGGATGTGGAAAGACTGTACTGTGCCGATCAATTTTGAAATTACTGCCAAAGAGTGCATCTGTGACAGGTGAAGCCATTCAATATAAAGATCAGAACCTGATCGGATATAATGAAAAAGAGATGCAGCAGATCCGAGGACAGGGAATCGCGATGGTCTTTCAGGATCCACAGAGTACGTTAAACCCGACGATGACAGTTGGAAGTCAGATGGAAGAGGCTATTTTGTTGCATGAAAAAGCTTTAAATCAGAAGAAAAGAGAGAAAGATTTCGAGAAAAATAAGAAGAAATCAGCAAAAGAGCGGGCAATCGAACTGATGAAGCTCGTTGGGATCAAAGACGCAGAGCAGCGTTATGATCTATATCCGTATCATTTTTCAGGTGGAATGCGTCAGAGATGTGTGCTTGCAATAGCACTTGCCTCAAATCCAAAGCTTTTAATTGCGGATGAACCGACGACAGCTTTGGATGTGACAATTCAGGCAGAGATTCTGAAACTGTTGAAAAAATTACAGAAAGAATTGAATTTAAGCATTCTGTTTATCACACATGATCTCGGAGTTGTTGCTCAGATCGCAGACCGGGTTGCTGTAATGCAGGATGGAAATATCGTGGAATTGGAAGAAGCAAAACAGCTTTTCACAGCTCCAAAACATTCTTATACAAAGAAATTGCTTCATGATCATCCTTATTATATGCATAGAAATGAATCAAAATTAATAAGTGAATCAGAATTGCATGAAAAACTGGTAGAAATCTCACATTTGTCCTACTTCTATCCTTTAGATAGAAAAAGGGTGTTTCAAGCGGTGAAAGATGTGTCCTTTGAGATAAGAAGAGACGAGATTTTTGGACTGGTAGGTGAGTCAGGATCTGGAAAGTCAACGGTTGGAAAATGTCTGATGGGAATTCTAAATCCGGAAGCAGAAACATTTTCTTATGATGGCATAAATCTTCTTGATAAAAAAGCAAAAAAGAAAAATGCAAGAAGACTGCAAAAAGAGCGGCAGATGATCTTTCAGGATTCAACATCTTCCTTAAACCAGAAAATGAAGGTTGAGAAGATCCTTGCAGAGCCATTGGAAATACATAAAGTATTTTCTGACAAGAAAGAACAACATGATTTTTTATGTGAAATGATGGAAGAAGTGGAATTGCAGGAAGAACAGCTTCACGTGTGGCCACCGGAGTTGTCAGGCGGACAAAGACAGAGAGTTGCAATCGCAAGAGCATTTGCAATGAAGCCGAAGCTCTTGATCGCAGATGAACCAATTGCTTCGCTGGACGTAACTACACAGGCACAGATGGTGAAGCTGTTTCGGCATTTACAAAGAGAACATGACTGTGCAATCCTTTTTATTGCGCATGATCTTTCAATGGTGCGTCTGTTGTGCGACCGTGTCGGAGTGATGAAGGATGGAAAACTTGTGGAGATAGGAGAAACCGAGCAGGTGTTTGAACATCCGCAGCATTTATATACGAAGAAACTTCTGGAGGCGATTCCGATTCCGGAGATTTTAGGAGAGGAGCAGAGTGATGAAGAAACAATGGCTTAGAAAAATCGGACTGATCTTGCTATCTGTTTTTGTACTCTCACTTCTTGTGTTTGTAATGTCGCGGCTGGCACCCGGGGATCCTCTGGTTTCTTATTATGGAGAACGTGCGGAGAGAATGTCGGTGGAAGAACATGAGCATGCAATGGAACGACTTGGATTAAACGAACCCATCCCTGTTCAGTATGTGAAATGGCTTGGAAATGCTTTTCAGGGGGAGTTTGGAATCTCGTATAAATATAAGCAAGATGTTCTTACGGTGATCGAGGGACGTTTAGTCAATACATTATTGCTTGGCGGAATTGGTTTTATCCTGACATTTGGACTGGCACTTTTGCTTGGAATTTTCTGTGTGTATTATGAAAATCAGCTTCCAGACCGGATTTTGCGTAAGGTGGGAACAATCACAAGCTGTATTCCGGAATTCTGGTTGTCACTTATATTGATTTTGATTTTTAGTGTGAATCTAAAGCTCCTTCCGGGAAGTGGGGCATATGATCTTGGCCAATCGGCAAATCCGTTGAGCAGATTGACGCATCTGATTCTTCCGCTGACAGTTGTTGTGCTGAGCCACCTTTGGTATTATGCGTATCTGATCCGTAACCGATTGTTGGAAGAAACTAGAAAAGACTATGTTTTACTGGCAAAGGCAAAAGGAATGTCACGAAAAAGAGTATTGTTCTTTCACTGTGTGAAAAATATTATGCCATCGTTCATCAGTCTGATGGCAATTTCACTTCAGCATGTGATCGAAGGGACGTATATCGTGGAAATGGTATTTTCCTATCCGGGAATCGGAACGCTTTCTTTTGAAAGTGCAAAATATCATGACTATAATATGCTGATGGTGCTTTGCGTATTTACCGGTATTTTTGTTATTGCAGGAAATGTGATCGGACAGTCTGTCAGTGAATGGATCGATCCAAGAATGAAAGAAATTAAAATGACAGGAAAGGCAAGTCAAATATAAGGTGGAGAAGATGAGAAAAGCTGAGAAGAATAATAGTTCATCCGAAAATAGAATAAGGACATTCAAAATGAATGATTTTGGAAAAAACAAGTCTTTTGTAATTGCCGGAAGTATTCTTGCAGTCATCGTATTTGCCTGTGTTTTCTGTCGTTTCTTTATGACGAAAGACCCTACATACATGGATCTGGAGAACTGTAACATTTCACCGAATAAAGAGTTCTTTTTTGGAACGGATACGATGGGAAGAGATATTTTCTCAATGATTTTATATGGTGGTAGAATCTCGCTGTTTATCGGTTTGATATCAACCGTGTTATCGACTACAATTGCGGTGATCTACGGATCCTTCAGTGGAATCGCACCGGAGTGGATTGATGAACTGATGATGCGTTTTACAGAAATTTTATTGAGTATCCCTTCCATTCTGTTAATTATCTTTCTTCAGGCACTGGAAGGAAAGAACTCGGTTGTTGCAATCACCATAGTAATTGGTCTTACCAGTTGGATGAATATCGCAAAAATGGTACGCACCGAGGTGCGACAGCTCCGTGAGAGTGAATATCTGATTGCTGCAAAATGTATGGGTGGGAGTTTCTGGCATATTTTACATGTGCATTTGCTGCCGAATTTTGTTTCGTCAATTATGTTTATGGTCGTGATGAACATCAGAAGTGCAATCATAGCAGAGTCAACATTGAGCTTTCTTGGGATTGGTCTTCCGATGGAAATCATTTCCTGGGGGAGCATGCTCTCACTTTCTGAAAAGGCATTGATGACAAACTCCTGGTGGATCATTCTGATTCCGGGAATCGTGCTTGTGATCACATTATTGTGTATTACGGAACTGGGAGAAGCTTTGCGTAAAAATGTGAATCAGAAAGAAGGAAATTTATAGAGAATTCCTATAGAATGGTTTGATTCAACATAGGAAAAATGTTATACTGAAAAACAGAAGCCTGAGGCAAAATGCCTGAACGAATAAGTAAAGGAGAGCGATAAAAATGGTGACAGTAAATGCTATGGGAGACAAATGTCCACTTCCGGTAATTAAGACAAAGAAAGCATTAGATGCTTTGACAGCTCCGGAGACAATAGAAGTTCTCGTTGATAATGAGACAGCAGTGGCTAATGTGACAAAGATGGCACAGAGTACAGGCGCAACAGTAACACAGGAGAAGCTTGGAGAGAATGAATATAAAGTGACAATTCAGGCACTTGCAGGAGAGGGAACTCAGACTGCACCGGCGGGTGCGGTTTGCGATTGTGTTCCAACAGGGGATACAGTAGTTGTGATTTCTTCTGACAAGATGGGAAGTGGAAATGATGAGCTCGGAAAAGTGCTGATCAAAGGTTGCATCTTTGCAATCACACAGCTTGATGAGCTTCCAAAGAAGATGATCTTCTACAACGGTGGCGCTAAGATCACATGTGAAGGATCTGACTCTCTGGAGGATCTGAAGAATCTTGAAAGCCAGGGCGTTGAAATCGTGACTTGTGGGACATGTCTGGATTATTATGGACTGAAAGACAAGCTTGCAGTAGGAACAGTTACAAATATGTATGACATTGTCGAGTCTATGAATCATGCAGGTAAGATTGTGAAACCTTGTTAGAAACATAGGAACAGTTACAGTAATTTGAAAATGTGATGGGAAAGCTGCTGCAACAGCTTTTTCGTATATCGAGGGAATTGTTTTGAAAAAGTAATCGAAAGGAAGTGAGCGAAATGAGTAAGGGACTCAAAGAGATTCATCTGACACAGATGACAAAGACAGCTGGTTGAGCGGCCAAAATCGGTCCTGAGACCCTTGCCCAGGTTCTGGGTAAGCTGCCTAAATTTTCCGATGAGCGTCTGCTTGTCGGTGTTGAGACATCAGATGATGCCGCAATTTATAAAATATCGGATGAGACTGCCATGATACAGACACTGGATTTCTTCACACCGGTTGTGGATGATCCGTATCTGTTCGGACAGATTGCAGCGGCGAACTCCTTAAGCGATGTATATGCAATGGGAGGAGAGCCGAAGGTTGCATTGAATATTGTATGTTTTCCAAATTGTCTGGATCCGGAGATCTTAGGTGAGATCTTGCGAGGCGGAGCAGACAAGGTGTTAGAGGCAGGAGCCGTTCTAGTCGGAGGTCATTCGGTGCAGGATGATGAACCGAAATACGGACTCTCGGTAACAGGCTTCGTTCACCCGGATAAGATTTATAAGAATTACGGGTGTCAGCCGGGAGATGTGCTGGTTCTGACCAAACAGCTTGGAAGTGGTATTGTGAATACAACAGTGAAAGCACAGATGGCTTCTGAAGCAGCCGCAGATGAAGCTGCGAAAGTGATGGCTTCATTGAATCAGAAAGCGAAAAGAGCAATTGAGAAACACACGATCCACGCATGTACAGATGTGACGGGATTTGGATTGCTGGGACATTGTACAGAGATGGCCGAGGCAAGTGAAATGACTTTGGAATTATATCCGGAGCAAATTGAATATATGACAGAAGCGATTGCATATGCAAGAATGGGGCTCGTTCCGGCAGGAGCATATAAGAACCGGGAGTTTGCAGCAGAAGGCTTGGATACAGGAGATGTAGAAGAGGTCTATTTAGATCTGATCAGTGATCCGCAGACTTCAGGAGGACTTCTTGTCAGTGTCCCAGGAGAAGAATTAGATTGTCTGTTGGCAGACTTTGAGGCAGTGGGAATGGAAACGAAAGTTTCAGTTGTAGGCTGCGTCAAAGAGAGGCAGGGAAAGCTCATCCAACTAAAAAAAGGAAAAATGGAAATGCTGTAAGAGATTTCTTGTTACTGTTCACAGTGTGCTGTGAACGGTAACGGTTTCTTGCGGCATTTCGCTGTAGAAAGAGAAAATAAGGAGCAGCAGTAGTTGGAAAAGTCAGATCAGAATAAGAAAAGAGAAAATTTACAGAAAGAAAAGAATCAGATCTTTCGCCTGCTTCCGCGAGTAGATGACTTGATGAAGAAAGAAAATGTTCAGAGACTGGCAGAGAAAGAAGGATATGAGCGTGTTCTCGGAGCAGTCAGAGATTCTGTGGAGAATCTGAGAAATGAAATCTCACAAGAAATCAAAAAGGGAATCAGTGAGCAGGAAGCAAAAGAAATGATTCGGAAATTTCTGTATGAGATAGAATCAAGTTCAAGGAAATCAGAAGTGAACCATCTTCTGGAACAAGAACAGAAAAAGGAGATTCAACCGGTTTATAACGGAACAGGAGTAATCCTTCATACCGGGCTTGGACGTGCACCGCTTAGTCATGAGATTGCGGAAAAACTGAAATCAGTTGCAGAGAATTATTCCAGTCTGGAATATGATCTACAGACTGGAAAACGTGGAAACAGGACCGGATATGCAGAAGAATTGCTTTGTCAGATCACAGGAGCAGAAGCGGCAATTGTTGTGAATAACAATGCCGGAGCTGTACTTCTTGCCTTGAGTGCATTGACAAAAGGCGGAGAAGTGATCGTCTCCAGAGGAGAACTTGTTGAAATCGGAGGGAAATTCCGTATTCCGGAAGTTCTTGAATTAAGCGGTGCTATTTTGAAAGAAGTCGGGACAACCAATCGTACAAGGATAGAAGATTATAAAGCAGCAGTCAGTGAAAAGACGAAAGCATTTTTGAAAGTCCACACAAGTAATTACAGGATTGTCGGGTTTACAGAATCGGTAAGTGCAGAAGAATTGTATGAATTAAGTAATGGCCTGATAGAGTGCACGCAGGAATTGTCACCTGAAATCTTCGAGAATCATACAGAACGAAGCAGAATTCCTGTGATTGAAGATCTAGGCAGTGGCGTACTTATAAATCTGGAGGAATATGGTTTATCCAAAGAACCAACCGTACAGGAAGAAGTAAAGGCCGGTGCAGATGTTGTTTGTTTTAGTGGGGATAAACTATTTGGTGGAGCACAGGCCGGAGTCCTTGTCGGAAAGAAAAGATATATTGATCAGATGCGTAACCATCCGTTGCTTCGGGCTCTTCGAGCAGATAAATTTACATTGACAGCGATAGAAGAAGTATTGAAATGTTATCTGGATCAGAAAGAAGCGGTTCAAAAGATTCCGACCTTGAGAATGCTGACAAGACCTGCGGAGGAAATAAAAGAGAAGGCAAGAGTCTGTGCTGATAGATGGAGTCAAGAGGGAGCGTTGGTTCAGATTCAAGTGGAAAAATGTATTTCTAAGGCAGGCGGCGGAGCACTTCCCGAAACAGAGATTTCAAGTTATGGAGTAACATTGGAAGCAAACGAGATTACCGTTGAAGAATTAGAAAGCAGGATGAGAAATCTCTCAATTCCGGTAATCGGAAGAATAAAGGAAGGGCGTTTCCTTCTGGATATGAGAACTTTCCCGGAAGAAGGAATCGAATATCTGGCGACACAGATCAGACATGTTATGGAAAGAAAACAGAACTGAGAAAGAAAACAGTATTAAGAAAGGGACTGCATTAGATGGAAAGACATGTGATCATCGGAACAGCCGGACATATCGATCATGGGAAGACAACACTGATCAAGACATTAACGGGAAGAGATACAGACCGTCTGAAAGAAGAGAAAGCACGTGGAATCACAATTGATCTAGGGTTTACATGGATGGATCTGACAGACGGAGAGCGTGTCGGAATCATTGATGTTCCCGGGCATGAGAAATTTATCTCTAATATGACTGCAGGTGTGGTAGGAATGGACCTTGTTCTTCTTGTAATTGCTGCAGATGAGGGGATTATGCCACAGACAAGAGAACATCTGGCAATTTTACGCCTTTTGGGTGTTGAGAATATCCTTGTTGTTTTGAATAAATGTGACCTTGTGGATGAGGAATGGCTGAAGATGGTAGAACAGCAGATCTGTGAAGAAATGCAACAGATGTTTACAGTAGGTCAGAGAAATGATCAGGCAGAAGATAAGCTGGAATATAAGGTGGACATTGTACGTGTTTCAGCAAAATCCGGAGCTGGAATTGAAGAATTAAGAAGTCAAATCCTGAAATGTGTAAAAAAGCAGAAAGAAATGTGGAAAACTCCTGCATTGCCAAGACTTCCTGTGGACAGAGTATTTTCAATGAAAGGAAGCGGAACGGTTGTGACGGGAACACTTCTTGGCGGAAAAATTCATTCGGGAGATCGGGTGATGGTCTATCCACAACAAACTTCGTGCAGAGTCCGTGGAGTTCAGGTGCATGAGCAGGAAGCAGAAGTTTGTGAAGCAGGTCAGCGGAGCGCACTGAACTTGGTTCAGACGGATCGAAGACAGAGCAGCGATGGGAAGTTTGTGTATCGAGGAAATGTGATCGCACCGGAAGGAAGCATGAAAGTCAGCCACTATGTGAATGCAAAACTGACACTTCTTCCTCAGAGTAAAAGAAGTATTGAACACCAGACTCGATTACATTTTTATAGCGGAACAACAGAAGTTCTGTGCAGAGCAGTTCCGCTGTCCTGTGAGAAAGTTGAACCGGGAGAATCAGCCTATGTCCAACTAAGATTAGAAGAAGCTGCTGCGTTTTGTCCGGGGGACCGGTTTGTTATCCGGTTTTATTCACCACTCGAGACAATCGGTGGAGGAATTATCCTTGAAATGGGAGAAAAAAAAGAGCGAAAATATCATGATGGGGTTTTACAAAGACTGGAACTGTTGGAAAACAATCTTTGGAATCAAGAAAATAAGTGTTCAAAGGAAATCCCAGATCAAGAAAAGAGCCAGCAGGAACAGATTTCTTTAGAAAAGAGAATTATGGATGAATTGGAAAGCTGGTTGTCTGCTCATCCATATCGAAGAGGAATGCCAAAGACAGTTCTTTTCAATCAGATCAGCAAAGGGAAAAAAGAGCAGAACCGGGAAATTCAGAAATGTCTTATACTATTGGAGGAACATGGAAATGTCGGTTGTATAAGGTTGCAACAGGAAAATTCTGGTATAGAGCTGATTTCTCCGGAGGGATATAAAGTAAAAGAGACGGAAGAAATTTCTAAGTTAAGAGAAATTTTTGCCAGTCAATCAGAGGAGAATAACGTTTTCTTTTTGAACAAAGTGGAATTGGAAACATTTTTTGAGTCAGCAAAAAAAACGAAAAAGAAAAGTGGAATACAAAGTCAGGATGAATTGATGGAAATTCTGAATTATATGCAGGAAGAAAACGAAATTACAGAGGTTTGTGAGAGTGTTTATACAACAACAGAGATTACGTTTAAAATCAGAACAGAAGTAAGTTGTATGTTATCCGTGTCTAAGGTGATTACACTGAGTCAGGTGAAAGAAGTATTTCAGACGAGCAGAAAAAATGCCAGATTGATTTTTGAATATACAGATCGAATCGGATTTACAGCAAAAGAAGGTGCACAGACAGAACGCTTGGCAGGAAATAAATTACAAAGAGAATAAATCAGAGGAAAGCAAGGGGAGAGTGAATGAACTTAAAACAACTGGAAGCATTTGTGAAAGTAGCAGAAACAAAAAGTTTTTCGGAAGCGGCAAAGCAGTTATTTCTTACGCAGCCAACTGTTAGTGCACATGTGTCTGCATTAGAAAAAGAGCTGAAGACCTGTTTCCTTATAAGAAATACAAGAGGAGTTGAGCTGTCAGAGAATGGAAAAGAGCTTTATGCTTATGCGGTACAAATGCTTGAAATCGAAAAGACAATAAAAGGGCGGTTTGGAAAAGAAATAAAACCGGAGGGAAATGTACTTCGTATTGGTGCTTCAACCGTACCGGCGCAATATATTCTTCCAAATGTAATGTCTACATTTCATGCAGAATATCCTGGTGAAAAATTGAAGCTTTTTGAGACAGACAGCGAAGGTGTTATCGATATGATTCTTTCCCATCATATTGATATTGGATTTACAGGAACCGTGATCGAGAAAGGAAACTGTAAATATCTTCCATTTTATGAAGACGAATTAGTTGTGCTTACTCCGGCAAATGAGAAATTTGTTGAAAAGCTTTGTGGTGGACAAATATTGGCGGATTGGATCATGGACGAGCCGGTGATCTTAAGAGAAGAAGGATCCGGAACAAAGAAAGAAGCAGAAAAAATGCTGGCAGAACAAGGGATTGATATGAAGAAACTGAAGCTTGCAGCATTGATGGAGAATCAGGAGACAATCAAAAGATCTGTAAGTAAAGGGATGGGAGTTACGATTTTGTCTAAACTTGCGGCAGAAGAGGAATTGAAAAATGGAACACTTCTGGCTTTTCCACTGGGCAGTCAAGGTGGAAAGAGAATGATCAACCTTGTCTATGATGCAGAATATCCGTTGCTTCCGGCAGCAGAGCGTTTTATAAAGATGATAAAGAGAATGTATTTGAAGAAAGAAAATACAGGGATAGGTGAATGCAAATAACACGCCCTATTTATAGAAAAAGCCTATAAATAGGGCAGATCCATTACGGATTCCTATTAGACGGAAACAGAAAAGAGAAGTATACTATAACTAGTGATTTGTATCTAAAAAGTAAACGATATAAACACATACAGAAAGGAAGAGAAGCCCTATGATCTACATGGATAATGCGGCAACTACATTGCAGAAACCGGAAGAAGTAAAAGAGGCGATTCTCTATGCTCTCGAGCATATGGGTAATGCAGGGAGAGGCGGAACAGAAGCTGCACTTGATGCTTCGAGAAGTATCTATGCAGTAAGGGAAAAGCTTGCAGATTTTTTCAATGCAGAAAGTCCGACAAGAATTGCATTTACTGCAAATTCTACAGAGAGTCTCAATATTGCATTGAAAGGTTTGTTTCAACCGGGTGATCATGTGATCACGACAGTACTGGAACATAATTCAGTATTGCGTCCGCTGTACTGGTGTCAGGAACAGGGAGTAGAGCTTACGATTCTAAACTGTGATGAAAAGGGAAATCTGTCATATGAAGAGATGGAGAATGCGGTGCGGAAAAATACAAAAGCAATTGTGTGTACCCATGCTTCAAATCTAACGGGAAATATGATCAATCTGAAACGGGTAGGACAGATTGCATCAGAGAAGCATATTTTGTTTGTTGTGGATGCTTCTCAGACAGCAGGTGTTTATCCGATTGATGTGCAGGAACTTGGGGTTGATGTATTGTGCTTCACAGGACATAAAGGTCTGCTTGGACCGCAGGGGACCGGAGGACTTTATGTTAGGGAAGGTGTGGAAATTCGTCCGCTTCTGTGCGGAGGAAGCGGCGTGGATACTTATAACATGCATCACCCATCCCAGATGCCGACGGCACTTGAGGCCGGAACTCTTAATGGGCATGGGATTGCAGGACTTGGCGCAGCAATTGATTATCTGAACCGTACAGGAATTGATGTGATCCGCGAGAAAGAACTCCATCTGATGCGCAGGTTTTATGATGGGATTTCTCAGCTCCCGGATGTGAAAGTCTATGGAGATTTTACAGCAGAGGAAAGAGCTCCGATCGTGACTTTCAATCTGGGAGATTATGACTCTTCGGAAGTCAGTGATGAATTGAATGAAGTTTATGGGATTGCGACCAGACCGGGAGCACACTGTGCACCACTGATGCACAAAGCACTCGGTACAGTAGAACAGGGAGCTGTCCGCTTCAGTTTCTCTCATTACAATACGGAAGAAGAAGTTGATTTTGCAATTCGTGCGATAAAGGAGTTGTAAAGAAAGAGAGGAAGAGAAAATGAATTTATTTGATTCAAAGAAGAAACTGGGAATCGCCGGTGTCGTAATGGGTCTGGTGGCAGCAACACTTGCTTATTTTGGTAACCCAGCGAACATGGCAATCTGTATTGCGTGTTTTGTGCGTGATACAGCAGGAGCACTTGGACTTCATTCCGCAGAGCCGGTACAGTATGCAAGACCGGAGATCATAGGAATCGTCCTCGGTGCATTTATTATTTCAATTGCGACAAAAGAATATCGTGCAACAGCAGGATCTTCCACAATCGTACGTTTTGTACTCGGAATGATTCTTGTGATCGGAGCACTTGTATTCCTTGGATGTCCGCTTCGTATGGTGATTCGTATGTCAGCCGGAGATCTGAATGCATGGGTAGCACTGATCGGATTTGTACTTGGTATTGCTACAGGCGTGTTTGCACTGAAGAAAGGTTTCAGCCTTGGGCGTGCACATGTGACAAATAAAGTGAGCGGAAGTGTACTTCCACTTCTTATGATCGGAGTACTTGTACTTGCACTTGGAACAAATCTTTTAAAGAGTAGTACAGCAGGTCCTGGAAGTATGCATGCACCAATCATTATTTCTCTGATCGGTGGACTTCTCTTTGGAGCATTTGCTCAGAAATCAAGAATGTGTTTCGCAGGAAGTATCCGTGATATCATTCTTATGAAGAACTTTGACCTGATCACAATCATTGTAGGATTCTTCGCAGTTATGCTTGTATACAATATTGCAACAGGACATTTTGTTCTTGCATTCAATACACCTGGAGTGATCGCTCACTCCCAGCACCTGTGGAGCATTCTTGGAATGTATGCAGTAGGATTTGCAGCAGTTCTTGCAGGAGGATGCCCACTGCGTCAGCTTGTACTTGCAGGTCAGGGATCATCTGATGCAGGAGTAACAGTGATCGGTATGTTTGCAGGTGGAGCACTTGCACATAACCTTGGTCTGGCAGCAAGTGGAACAGCACTGAATGCTGAGACAGGTGAGATCGTAGCCGGAGCTGTTCCGCCAGCAGGTAAGATCGCAGCAATTATTTGTATTATTGTATGTTTTGTAATCGCATTTACAAACAAGAGAAGCGAAGCAAAATAAGGAGAAAATAGTTATGAGAGAAGTAGATGCAAGAGGATTATCTTGTCCGGAACCATTGATGCTGACAGCGGAAGCGATTAAAAGTGACAGTAGTCCGGTAAAGGTTCTTGTGACAGAACCACATCAGAAAACAAATGTGGAGAAATTTGCAAAGGATCACGGAAAGAAAACAACAGTAGAAGAAATCGAAGATGGATTTGCTGTTGTGATCGAGTAAAATGAAATAGTAAAAAGCCTTGCTCCCTTTACTGAATGTGAATTTGGTAAAGGGAGTATTTTAGTAATGAAAAATGTTTTCTATTTGTCTGGTTTCGGTTATAATAAAAGAGTTGAGAAAAAAGGAAAGTGTGAGGATAACAGCATGTATATTTCAACAAAATATCTGCATGTATTTCTTGATATCGGAGATGCGCTGCTTTCAAGTGGGGCGGAGATATTTCGTGTAGAAGATACATTGAACCGTATGGGATATGCATGCGGTGCAACACAGATGAATGTGTTCGTGATCACATCGAGTATTGTTATTACAATGGAATTTCCAGAAGAAAATGTACGAACTCAGACAAGGAGAATCCGAAAGACCGGAGGAAATGATTTTGAGAAGCTGGAGAAATTGAATCATTTGAGTAGACAGTTTTGCCAGAATCCTATGTCTCCTGAAGAACTCAGGGAAGTCTTCGATCAGATTGACAAAGTTGTTCCGACACAGACAGGAAAACTCGCAGGGAGTATTCTGGCAGCTTTTAGTTTTGCGCTTTTCTATGGAGGAAATCTTTGGGATGCATTACTGGCCGGATTAGCAGGCATCTTAATCTGGGGAGCACAGAGACATATAAGAAAGTATTGCATGAATGAAGTGACGTTTCAATTTGTGGCATCATTTCTTGCGGGATGTTTTATTTGTGTTATGGCGAGGCTTTTTCCGGCTCTGCACGTGGATAAGATTATGATTGGTGATATTATGTTATTGATCCCGGGATTGATGGCAACAAATGCGATTCGTGATATATTGATCGGAGATACAATATCTGGGGTTATGCGTTTTATAGAGGCGATGCTTCTTGCAGCAGTGCTTGCACTTGGATTTATCGGAGCAATATTTCTGATTGGGAGGATTGGTTGATGACGTATATTGTTCAATTATTTACAGGTGCAGCGGGTTCGGTTGCATTTGGCATATTGTTTCATATGAAGAAGAAACACCTTCCGTTGGCGGCACTTGGTGGTTTTCTGGGCTGGCTGCTATTTATCATCTGCAGAGAATGCTGGGGTGGTGTGTTTTTTCCAACACTGGCAGCAGCTTTTGGAATCGACTTATATGCGGAGATACTTGCACGTAGTTGCAGGAGTACTTCGACGTCATTTTTTGTAACATCGGTGATTCCGCTGATTCCCGGAAGCACACTTTATTATTGCATGAGAAGCGTTGTTGAGGGGGATTTACATCAGGCGTGGAATTATGGAAGAGATACATTTTTATATGCACTAGGGATTGCGGCAGGTATGAGTATTGCCTGGGCAATCTGTGATTTTTTGAGAAAGATAAAAGGAAAACAGGAGATCTCATAAATGCGAAAGAAAGAATTAAAACTTGTGGTGACATTTCACACAACTGCGGATGCGATGGCAATGGAAAAAGCATGTAAGGCAGAGGAGGTACCGGGCAGGCTGATTCCGGTGCCAAGAGTAATCTCGGCCGGTTGTGGACTTGCCTGGGCGGCACCGCTTGAGGCGGTAGAACAGATCAAGCATGTAATGCAGGAAAAGGGGATTGAGAGAGAAGAACTTCATGAGTGCATGGTCTGATCTTTGGATTCAAGGCAAAATGTGCATATTCTGTGTTGAACAGTGGAGTGATAGATATGGAAGTGAACAGTAACATGTTTTCAAAAAAGAAACGAGAATATGAGAATGAACGTTGATTCTGAGGGCGGTTTGCGCTATACTCTATTCAGTAATAAAAGAAAAAAGGTTACTGTTCACACGAGAGTGTACAGTAACGAAAAAAGTGCTGCTCACAGATCAGTGGGAGCGGTAATGAAAAGACTGCTGATAGTTCGGCAGAGAAGGAGCATAATATGAGAATTACAGATGACATTTTATATGTAGGTGTAAATGATCACAACATTGATTTATTCGAGGGTCACTATATTGTGCCGAATGGCATGGCTTACAATTCCTATGTGATCAATGATGAGAAAATTGCGGTTATGGATACAGTGGATGCAGCTTTTGGCGATGAGTGGCTGAAGAATATTGCAGATGTATTGAATGGAGCAACACCTGATTACCTGATCGTTCAGCACATGGAGCCGGATCATTCAGCAAATATTCAGAAATTTCTGGAAGTATATCCGAATACAAAGGTGGTTGGAAATGCAAAGACATTTACAATGATCGGAAACTTTTTCCGTGACCTGAAACTTGCAGACGAGAACAAGCTGGAAGTGAAGAATAAAGATACACTGACACTTGGAAAACATGAGCTTACATTTGTATTTGCACCGATGGTACATTGGCCGGAGGTAATGGTAACATACGATAGCAAGGATAAGGTTCTTTTCTCTGCGGATGGATTCGGTAAGTTCGGAGCGCTTGATGTAGAGGAAGACTGGGATTGCGAAGCACGCCGTTACTATATCGGAATTGTTGGAAAATACGGAGCACAGGTTCAGAATCTTTTGAAGGTTGCAGCAACACTGGATATTCAGATAATCTGCCCACTGCATGGACCGGTTCTTACAGAGAATCTGGAGCATTACATTGGACAGTATAATACATGGTCTTCTTACGGAACAGAGTCTGAAGGCGTTATGATCGCTTATACATCTGTTTATGGAAATACAAAGAAGGCAGTGGAACTTCTTGCTGAGAAACTGAAAGAAAAAGGGTGTCCGAAAGTTGTTGTTACAGATCTTGCCCGTGAAGATATGGCTGAGGCAGTGGAAGAGGCGTTCCGTTACGGTAAGATCGTTCTTGCTTCAACAACTTATAATGGAGATGTATTCCCGTTCATGAAGACATTTATCGAGCACTTGACAGAACGTAACTATCAGAATAAGACAATTGGTCTGATCGAGAACGGATCCTGGGCTTCTATGGCCGGTAAAGTGATGACAGGAATGTTTGAGAAGAGCAAAAACATCACATGGCTTGAGACTTCAGTAAAGATCATGTCTTCTATGGATGATCAGAACAAAGCAGACATTGAGAAGATGGCAGAGGAATTGCTGTAAGTAATTGTGATTTACAGGAAAGAAAGATTCTGTTAGGATAGAATCAGGTAGCGGAGCGGATGACCAGATATCAGCTGGCGTTTGCTCCGTTTCTTGATAAATATATCAACAACAGAATGTCAAAGCATTATGGAGGCAGAAGAGTAACTGGTGTGCTTCCTGGTCTTCAAAACCAGTGTGGGGCGTGGTACGTCCCGGGTGGGTTCGATTCCCACATGTCTCCGCCAAAAGAAAGGAAAAAGAATATGGGTATGAATCAGACGCCGGTGTCCGAACGAGTGCACATCGGCTTTTTTGGTAAGCGGAATGCTGGAAAATCAAGCGTGATGAATGCGGTAACAGGACAGGATCTTGCGATAGTTTCTGATGTGAAAGGAACAACAACGGATCCGGTTTATAAGACAATGGAACTTCTTCCGTTGGGTCCTGTTGTGATGATGGATACTCCTGGAATTGATGATGAAGGTGAACTGGGTGAACTTCGTGCGAAGAAGAGCTATCAGGTGTTGAATAAGACAGACATTGCTGTTGTTGTGATTGATGGAACGTGTGGTGTCAGTGAAGAAGATCTCAAGATAACAGAGCAGATTCAGAAAAAGAACATACCTTATATAATAGTACTGAATAAATGTGAACAGTTTACACAAGAAGATGAGAGATTGCGGGTACAGGAAAATACCGCAAGTTATTTAAAAACAGAGAAAGAGAAGATTCTTCTTGTAAGTGCAGCGGATAAAAGCGGAATTTATGAGCTGAAGGAAGAACTTGGAGCGTTGAAAGGAAAGGAGGAGGAAGAACGAAAGATTGTTGGAGATCTTCTTGAACCATCCGATTTTGTAGTGCTTGTTGTGCCAATTGACAGTGCGGCACCAAAGGGACGTCTGATTTTACCACAGCAGCAGACGATTCGAGATATTCTCGATGCGGATGCATCTGCAATCGTTGTGAAAGAAACGGAACTTACAAAAACATTAGCTTCACTTGGAAAAAAGCCAAAGATGGTTATTACAGATAGCCAGGTTTTTGGAAAAGTTGCGAAAGATACACCAAAAGATATTTTACTGACATCCTTTTCTATTTTATTTGCAAGATATAAAGGGAATCTGGAAACGATGGTGCGTGGGGTAAAAGCACTTGATAGTTTAAGAGACGGCGATAAAGTCCTGATCAGTGAGGGGTGCACGCATCATAGACAGTGTGATGATATTGGTACGGTGAAGATTCCACGCTGGCTGAAAGAGTATACAGGGAAAGAACTTATAATAGAGACTTCTTCAGGAACAGAATTCCCAGATGACCTTGGTTCATACAAAATGATCATTCATTGTGGAGGGTGTATGCTGAATGAACGCGAAATGAAATACAGGATCAGTTGCGCACAGGATCAAGATCCCGATTGCAAACTATGGAATGGTGATTGCATATATTCATGGAATATTGAAAAGGAGTCTGAGTCCATTTCCGGAGATAGAAAAACTCTTATAAAAGTAAAGAATGCGTTGCTGGTCGCACATCGTGTGAACAGTAACAAGAATGCATTATAACGGAAATGACGCCGCTTTGCTGGATCTGCAACTCCAGCAGGCGGCGTCACTTCTATGGTATGTAATTGAGAGGATCCTTTAGTTACCAGACAGAAACATCTGCACACGAAACTGGGGAATTCCTACAAAGAGGCTGTGCGCTGACGGTACTGCTGCGGCAGGGATATTCTTGGGGAAAACATCCGGCGTTAGCGTACTGCATGATAACTGAAGTATCTGACCTGTAAAAACGAATAAAAAAAGACAGTTTCTCCTCGGTAAATAGGAAAACCGCCTTTGGTCTTACAAGTCGAGATAATAATACCATTCGTGTAGAGCAGTGTCAAGTGTTATGTGGGCAAAAAATAAGATTCCTTATAAATTTGTTACTGTTCACACGATGTGCGACCAGCAACGCATCTCGCCATTTAAAATCGCCTTTGGCGATGGGGCGAGATGCATTCAAGTCAAAACGCGCATTCTCCGTGCCAATCAGCGGAGTGATTGACACGGGAGTGAACAGTAACATAAATTTTGCATTGAGGTTAGTATGATACCTGATAGATCACGACTTGAGATGAGTTTCTTCTATATATAATGTGATTTGATTATGTGTAATATTTGATCTGGTTGCAAGGAAAATGCAAAAATAAATAGAAAAAAGATTGTACTTAAAAAAAAACAAAGAAAGTACTTGCAATTTTCGGTACTCTCGGATATACTAAGAGAGCTGTGACATGATAGCAATGAAGCGCGAGGTTGCTGCCCGGCAAATGAATAAGCTGGTGCAGGTTTTCCGTGGAGCGAATGTCAAGTTAGGAAACTGGCGACAAGTCACTGTACGAATCAAAAACTGATTACTATTTGCCCCAATGGGATAACCAGGGTAGGAGTATGAAACAACGTGTGAGTTTCTCACGACACACACGGGAGAGTGTACAGTCACCGCTTGTCGTACTGATGTGAAAAGTACGAAAAGGAGGCGACTTTTTTTATGGCAAGTCAAGTAATGAGAATCACATTGAAGGCGTATGATCATCAGCTTGTTGATGCATCCGCAAAGAAAATCATCGAAACTGTAAAAAAGAACGGGTCACAGGTGAGTGGACCGGTACCACTTCCGACTAAGAAGGAAGTTGTAACAATTCTGAGAGCTGTACACAAGTACAAAGATTCCAGAGAGCAGTTCGAGCAGAGAACTCACAAAAGACTGATCGATATCATCACACCAACACAGAAAACTGTTGATGCACTTTCTAGATTAGAAATGCCAGCTGGTGTATTTATCGACATCAAGATGAAGTCCAAATAATAAGGACATCTTAATTTTAAACAGTATTCCTAAAATTTAGGATGAGCGCGAAAGCGTTCCGCTGTAAATCACAGGAGGTAATTATAATGAAGAAAGCTATCTTAGCTACAAAAGTTGGAATGACTCAGATCTTCAATGAAGAAGACGGAGTTCTGATTCCGGTAACAGTTCTGCAGGCTGGTCCTTGTGTAGTAACACAGGTTAAAACAGTTGAGAATGACGGTTACAGCGCAGTACAGGTTGGATATGTTGACAAGAAAGAAAAGATTGTCACAAAAGACAACAGTGGAAAGAAGTCCATCGCTCACAGAAACGGTGTGACAAAAGCCGAAAAAGGTCATTTTGACAAAGCAGGCGTATCCGGAAAGAGATATGTAAAAGAATTCAGATTTGAGAACGCTGAAGAGTATACACTTGCTCAGGAAATTAAAGCTGATATCTTTGCAGCAGGAGACAAGATTGATGCAACTGCTGTTTCAAAAGGTAAAGGTTTCCAGGGCGCAATCAAGCGTCACAACCAGAGCAGAGGACCTATGACTCACGGTTCCAAGTTCCATCGTCATGCTGGTTCTAACGGTTCAGCATCTGATCCGAGTAAGGTATTCAAAGGTAAGAAGATGCCAGGACAGATGGGTAACAAGAAGATCACTGTTCAGAATCTTGAAGTAGTAAGAGTTGATGCAGAGAACAATCTCATCCTCGTTAAAGGTTCTGTACCGGGACCAAAGAAATGCCTGGTAACAATCAAAGAGACAGTGAAGGCAAACTAGTCTGACAGCTAAGAAAGGAGGAACATACAGATGGCAAAAGTATCTGTTTACAATATCGAAGGTAAAGAAGTTGATACAATCGAACTGAACGATGCTGTATTCGGTGTTGAAGTTAACGAGCACCTCGTACACATGGCAGTAGTAAATCAGCTTGCAAACAATCGTCAGGGAACACAGAAAGCCAAGACGCGTTCTGAAGTTTCCGGTGGCGGAAGAAAACCATGGAGACAGAAAGGAACAGGTCACGCAAGACAGGGATCAACAAGATCACCACAGTGGACAGGCGGTGGAGTTGTATTCGCTCCAGTTCCGAGAGACTATTCCTTCAAAATGAATAAGAAAGAGAAGAGAGCAGCTCTTAAGTCTGCACTTACTTCCAGAGTAGAAGAGAATAAATTCATCGTTGTCGATGAGCTTAATTTCGATGAAATCAAAACAAAGAAATTCCAGGCAGTACTGAACAACCTGAACGTTAACAAGGCGCTGGTAGTTCTTGAAGATGGAAACAAGAATGTTGAGATTTCTGCAAAGAATATCCCGGATGTTAAAACAGCACGTACAAACACAATCAACGTATATGACATCCTGAAATACAACACAGTAATCGCTACGAAAGCTGTTGTTGCAGCAATCGAGGAGGTGTACGCATAATGGCAAACATTCAGTATTATGATGTAATCCTTAAACCAGTTGTAACTGAGAAGAGCATGGAGCTTATGGCTGACAAGAAATATACATTCCTTGTACACACAGAGGCTACAAAATCTCAGATCAAAGAAGCTGTTGAAAAAATGTTCAACGGTACAAAAGTAAAAAGCGTCAACACAATGAACCTTGATGGTAAGAGCAAAAGACGTGGAATGACTTTCGGAAAGACAGCTAAGACAAAGAAAGCTGTAGTAGCACTGACAGAAGACAGCGCTGATATCGAGATTTTCGAAGGACTGTAAGATATAAGACATTATACGGTGCAAACCCGTGAAACAAATAATCAGAGCAAACGAAAGGAGAGACAGTAATGGGAATCAAAACATATAACCCATATACACCTTCCAGAAGACAGATGACAGGTTCTGATTTCTCAGAGATCACAAAGACAACTCCAGAGAAATCCCTCCTCGAATCCAAGAAGAGAAAAGCTGGCCGTAACGCACAGGGTAAAATCACAGTAAGACATCGTGGCGGCGGAGCTAAGAAGAAATATAGAATTATCGACTTTAAGAGAAAGAAAGACGGAATTCCGGCAACAGTTGTTGGAATCGAGTATGATCCAAATAGAAGTGCTAACATCGCACTGATCTGCTACGCAGATGGTGAGAAAGCATACATCCTTGCTCCAGAAGGACTTACAGACGGCATGACAGTTATGAACGGTGCTGACGCTGAGGTTAGAGTAGGAAACTGCCTTCCACTTTCAGAGATTCCGGTTGGTACACAGATTCACAACATCGAGCTGTACCCAGGAAAAGGTGGACAGCTGGTTCGTTCCGCTGGTAACAGTGCACAGCTGATGGCTAAAGAAGGAAAGTACGCTACACTGAGACTTCCTTCAGGAGAAATGAGAATGGTTCCGATCATCTGCCGCGCATCTATCGGTGTTGTAGGAAACGGTGATCACAACCTGATCAATGTTGGTAAAGCAGGACGTAAGCGTCACATGGGAATCAGACCTACAGTTCGTGGTTCCGTAATGAACCCTAACGACCATCCACACGGAGGTGGAGAAGGTAAGACAAGTATCGGACGTCCAGGACCGTGTACTCCATGGGGTAAACCGGCACTTGGTCTTAAGACTCGTAAGAAGAACAAAGCTTCTAACAAGCTGATTGTAAGAAGAAGAGATGGTAAAGCGATTAAATAATCAGATTCACAAGGAGGTTAGAACCTATGGCTCGCTCACTTAAAAAAGGACCATTTGCAGACGAAAGCTTACTTAAAAAAGTAGACGCTATGAACGCTGCAGGTGATAAAACAGTTATAAAGACATGGTCACGCCGTTCTACAATCTTCCCATCATTTGTAGGTCATACATTTGCCGTACATGATGGAAGAAGACATGTGCCTGTATATGTTACAGAGGATATGGTAGGCCACAAGCTCGGTGAGTTCGTTGCAACAAGAACTTACAGAGGACACGGAAAAGACGAGAAGAAGTCAAGAGTTAGATAATTTTCATACATTTTGAAAGGAGGGTTCATCCATGGCAAGAGGACATAGATCCCAGATCAAAAGAGAAAGAAACGAGCAGAGAGATACAAGACCTTCAGCTAAGATTTCTTATGCAAGAGTATCTGTTCAGAAGGCATGTTTCGTTCTTGATGCCATCAGAGGCAAGGATGTACAGACAGCACTTGGTATTTTAGCATACAATCCAAGATATGCTTCAAGCGTTATAGAGAAGTTACTGAAATCAGCAATCGCAAATGCTGAGAATAACAACGGTATGAGCGTTGAGAACCTCTACATCGAGGAATGCTACGCAAACAAAGGACCGACAATGAAGAGAATCAAACCTAGAGCACAGGGTAGAGCTTACAGAATCGAGAAGAGAATGAGCCACATCACAATCGTGCTCAATGAGAGATAGGAGGACAATATGGGACAGAAAGTTAATCCTCATGGCCTGAGAGTTGGCGTTATCAAAGACTGGGATTCCAAATGGTACGCAGAAAAAGATTTCGCTGACAATCTGGTTGAAGACCACGAGATCAGAAAGTTTTTAAAGAAGAGATTATACAGCGCTGGAATCTCTAAGATTGAAATCGAAAGAGCATCCGATCGCGTTAAGATCATCGTTTATACAGCTAAGCCTGGTGTCGTAATCGGCAAGGGTGGTTCCGAGATCGAAAAGGTGAAAGCAGAGCTTGCACAGTTCACAGATAAGAAGCTCATCGTTGACATCAAAGAAGTTAAGAGACCGGACAAAGATGCACAGCTCGTAGCTGAGAACATTGCTCAGCAGCTTGAGAACCGTATCTCCTTCAGACGTGCTATGAAATCCTGCATGTCCAGAACTATGAAGGCTGGAGCACTCGGAGTTAAGACTTCCGTATCTGGACGTCTTGGTGGTGCTGATATGGCTCGTACAGAGTTCTACAGCGAGGGAACAATTCCGCTGCAGACACTTCGTGCTGACATCGATTATGGATTCGCAGAAGCTGATACAACTTACGGAAAAGTCGGTGTAAAGGTTTGGATTTACAAAGGCGAAGTTCTTCCGACTAAAGCAGATAAGGAAGGGAGAGATAGATAATGTTAATGCCAAAAAGAGTAAAACGTCGTAAACAGTTCCGTGGTACTATGAAAGGTAAGGCTCTTAGAGGTAATAAGATTTCTTACGGTGAATATGGTATCGTAGCTATGGAACCATGCTGGATTCGTTCTAACCAGATCGAGGCAGCCCGTGTTGCTATGACACGTTACATCAAGCGTGGTGGTAAGGTTTGGATCAAAATCTTCCCAGACAAGCCGATCACAGCAAAACCGGCTGAGACTCGTATGGGTAGTGGAAAAGGTACTGTTGAGTATTGGGCAGCAGTAGTTAAACCAGGCCGTGTTATGTTTGAGATTGCAGGAGTACCAGAGGAAACAGCTAGAGAGGCACTTCGACTTGCAATGCATAAATTACCTTGCAAATGCAAAATCGTTTCTCGCGCAGACTTAGAAGGCGGTGATAACAGTGAAAATTAATACATTTGTAAACGAGTTAAAAGGAAAATCCGTAGAGGAATTAAATGAAGAATTAGTAGCTGCTAAGAAGGAACTCTTTAATCTGAGATTCCAGAACGCAACAAATCAGTTGGATAATACAAGCAGAATCAAAGAAGTAAGAAAGAATATCGCTCGTATCCAGACTCTGATTACAGAGGCTAAAAGAGCATAGTGAAAGGAGCAGCAACCGTGGAAGAGAGAAATTTAAGAAAAACCCGTACGGGTAAGGTTGTCAGCGACAAGATGGACAAAACGATTGTTGTTGCTGTTGAAGACCATGTAAAACATCCACTTTACAACAAAATCGTAAAGAGAACTTACAAGCTCAAAGCTCATGACGAGAACAACGAGTGTAAAGTTGGAGATACAGTAAAAGTTATGGAAACAAGACCGCTGTCCAAGGACAAGAGATGGAGACTTGTGGAAATCATGGAGAAAGCGAAATAATTATTTGAAGGAGGTTTACCTGCATGATACAGCAAGAAAGCAGACTTAAAGTAGCAGACAACACAGGTGCGAAAGAGTTACTGTGTATCCGTGTTCTTGGCGGTTCTACAAGAAGATACGCCAACATCGGAGATGTGATCGTTGCAACTGTTAAAGATGCAACACCAGGCGGCGTTGTAAAAAAAGGTGATGTCGTTAAAGCTGTTGTTGTCCGTTCTGTAAAAGGCGCTCGTCGTAAAGACGGTTCCTATATCAGATTCGATGAAAATGCTGCTGTTATTATAAAAGACGATTTGAACCCACGTGGAACACGTATTTTTGGACCAGTAGCAAGAGAGCTTAGAGAGAAACACTTTATGAAGATTGTTTCTTTGGCTCCGGAAGTACTGTAAGGAGGTGCCTGAGAATGTCAACTATGAAAATTAAAAAAGGTGATATGGTTAAGGTTATCGCCGGAAAAGATAAAGATAAAGAAGGCAAAGTTATTGCCGTAGATAAAAAAGACGGAAGAGTCCTGGTTGAAGGCGTCAATATGCTGACAAAGCATACAAAGCCAAGCATGGCAAACCAGAACGGCGGAATCGTACATCAGGAAGGTTACATTGATGCATCAAACGTTATGTTACTTCATAACGGAAAAGCAACAAGAGTAGGCTTCAAGATGGATGGAGACAAAAAAGTTCGTTTTGCTAAGGCAACAGGCGAAGTTATTGATTAATTCAAGGAAGGAGGTCCAGGACTTTGAGTAGACTGAAAGAGCAGTATCAGAATGAGATCGTTGATGCAATGATCAAAAAATTTGGATATAAAAACATCATGGAAGTGCCGAAACTTGACAAGGTTGTAATTAACATGGGTGTCGGTGAGGCAAAAGACAATGCTAAACTTCTGGAGTCAGCTATTGCAGACATGGAGAAAATCGCAGGACAGAAAGCGGTTGTAACAAGAGCAAAGAATTCTGTAGCTAACTTCAAAATCAGAGAGGGTATGCCGATCGGATGTAAAGTTACTTTAAGAGGAGAGAAAATGTACGAGTTCGTTGATCGTCTGATCAATCTCTCACTTCCTCGTGTACGTGACTTCAGAGGAGTAAACCCGAACGCATTTGACGGAAGAGGTAACTATGCACTTGGAATCAAGGAGCAGCTTATCTTCCCAGAAATCGAGTACGATAAGATTGACAAAGTCAGAGGTATGGATGTAATTTTTGTTACAACAGCCAAGACTGATGAAGAAGCACGTGAATTATTGACACAGTTCAATATGCCATTCGCAAAGTAAAAAGGAGAGAAATTCATGGCTAAAACATCAATGAAAATCAAACAGCAGCGTGCACCAAAGTTCTCCACAAGAGAATACAGCCGTTGCAGAATTTGTGGTCGTCCGCATGCATATTTAAGAAAATACGGCATCTGCCGTATCTGCTTCCGCGAACTGGCTTATAAAGGACAGATCCCGGGTGTTAAAAAAGCAAGCTGGTAAGACGAAAGCAACTATATACTGTGAAATAACATAGGAGGAATCACACACATGACTATGAGCGATCCAATTGCAGATATGCTTACAAGAATCCGTAATGCAAACACTGCAAAACATGATACAGTAGATGTACCGGCATCAAAGATGAAACTTGCTATCGCAAACATTCTTCTTGATGAAGGATATATCGCAAAATATGACCTTGTAGAAGATGGAGCTTTCAAGACAATTCACATCACACTGAAATACGGTGCTGACAAGAACGAGAAAGTTATTTCCGGACTGAAGAGAATCTCCAAACCGGGACTTCGTGTTTACGCTAATACAGAGGATATCCCGAAGGTACTTGGCGGACTCGGAACAGCAATCATCTCTACAAACAAAGGTGTAGTAACAGACAAAGAAGCTAGAAAACTCGGCGTAGGCGGAGAGGTTCTTTGCTTCGTTTGGTAAGCCGAAAGCAACTTAGTGAGAACGAGGCGTAGCCGAAGTTTGAGCTTAGTGCGAGGTTGTTCTTTGAACTTAGCGAGGTCCTTTCGAGCTTAGTGAAAAGAACTTCCTTAAATCTGCTCATCTATCGAGTTGAGTGGATGATTCATTATAAAAGGTACGTTCTTTGAGCTTAGCGAAGTTTTGTCGAGCTTAGCGAAAAGAACTTCCTTATAAATGTAACTGAAAACAGAGAAGCCAACGCAGCTTCTCCGAGAATCTAAGTTAAGGAGGATAATGGTATGTCACGTATAGGAAGACTGCCTGTAGCAATTCCTGCAGGAGTAACTGTAGAAGTTGCTGAGAACAATGTAGTGACTGTAAAAGGTCCTAAGGGAACTCTTACAAAAGAGCTTCCAGTAGAAATGGAAATCAAAGTTGAAGGCGAAGAAGTAATCGTTACAAGACCGAGCGACTTAAAGAAAATGAAATCTCTTCATGGTCTGACAAGAACACTGATCAACAACATGGTTGTAGGTGTAACAGACGGATACGAGAAAGTTCTTGAAGTAAACGGTGTAGGTTACAGAGCTGCTAAATCAGGAAATAAACTGACACTGAACCTTGGTTATTCCCATCCAGTTGAGATGATCGATCCAGAAGGAATCGAGACTGTACTTGAGGGACAGAACAAGATCACTGTTAAAGGTATCGATAAAGAAAAAGTTGGACAGTTTGCGGCTGAGATCAGAGATAAGAGAAGACCGGAGCCATATAAGGGCAAGGGAATCAAATATGCTGATGAAGTAATCAGACGTAAAGTCGGTAAGACTGGTAAGAAATAAATAAGGAGAGTGTGAAAATGGTTAGTAAGAAATCTAGAAGCGAAGTTCGTAGAAAAAAACACATGAAATTACGCAACCGTTTCAGCGGAACAGCGCAGAGACCGCGTTTAGCTGTATTCAGAAGTAATAATCATATGTATGCACAGATCATCGACGATACTGTTGGAAATACTCTTGTTTCCGCTTCCACTCTTCAGAAAGAAGTGAAAGCAGAGCTCGAGAAGACTAACGACGTTGAAGCAGCAGCATACCTTGGAAAAGTAATTGCCGAGAGAGCAAAAGCTAAAGGTATTGATGAAGTTGTATTTGATAGAGGCGGATTCATTTACCAGGGTAAAATCAAGGCATTAGCAGACGCAGCAAGAGAAGCTGGTCTGAATTTCTAAGGAAGGGAGAACACAGATGAGACAGGAACGTATTGATGCTAGTCAGATGGAATTAGTAGAAAAAGTGGTATCAATCAAGCGTGTAACCAAAGTTGTTAAAGGTGGTCGTAACTTCCGTTTCACAGCTTTAGTAGTTGTTGGTGATGGAAATGGCCATGTTGGTGCAGGTTTAGGAAAAGCTACTGAAATTCCGGAAGCTATTCGTAAAGGTAAAGAGGACGCTATGAAGAAAATGATCAGCGTATCTCTTGATGAAAACTCAAGTGTAACACACGATGTGATTGGTAAATTCGGAAGCGCTTCCGTACTTCTTAAGAAGGCTCCGGAAGGTACTGGTGTTATCGCCGGAGGACCGGCGCGTGCCGTAATTGAGGCGGCTGGAGTTAAGAACATCCGTACAAAATCTTTAGGATCCAACAACAAACAGAATGTTGTACTTGCTACAATCGAAGGACTTAAAGCAGTTAAGACTCCGGAAGATGTTGCAAGACTTCGTGGCAAATCAATTGAGGAGATCTTAGGCTAATCAACCGAGAAGCCCGATCAAGCGCATAGGAGGTAAGATTGAAATGGCAAATTTAAAAGTTACATTAGTAAAGTCTACAATCGGCGCCGTACCAAAGCATAGAAAAACAGTTGAGGCTCTTGGACTTAAGAAACTCAACAAAACAGTTGTATTGCCAGATAATGCAGCTACCAGAGGTATGGTACAGCAGGTTAGACATTTAGTTAAAGTTGAAGAAGAGGCTTAATTAAGATAAGGAGGTAATGTCATGGACTTATCAAACTTAAGACCGGCAGACGGTTCAAAACAGAGTGATAATTTCAGAAGAGGCCGTGGTCATGGTTCAGGAAACGGTAAGACAGCCGGAAAGGGCCACAAAGGACAGAAGGCTCGTTCAGGAGCTACAAGACCTGGTTTCGAAGG
The DNA here is from genome assembly GCF_003462585.1 of Ruminococcus sp. OM04-4AA. Lineage (NCBI taxonomy): Bacteria > Bacillati > Bacillota > Clostridia > Eubacteriales > Oscillospiraceae > Ruminococcus > Ruminococcus sp. OM04-4AA. Next base: position 92,020 of record NZ_QTZH01000002.1, read on the forward strand.
CGGTCAGATGCCTTTATACAGAAGAATTCCTAAGAGAGGTTTCACATGCAGAAACTCTAAGACAATCGTAGGAATCAATCTTAGCGCACTTGAAGTATTCGAGGACGGCGCTACAGTATCCGTTGAGACATTGATCGAAAGCGGTATTGTTAAGAATCCAAAAGATGGAGTAAAAATTCTTGGAAATGGAGAGTTAACTAAGAAGCTTACAGTTCAGGCTAATGCATTCAGTGCAAAAGCAGCTGAGAAGATTGAAGCTCTTGGTGGAAAAGCAGAGGTGATCTAATGCTTAAGTCCTTACGTAAAGCATTAAGTATTGAGGATATCAGAAAGAGACTTCTCTATACATTTGCAATGCTTATCGTTGTTAGGTTAGGATCACAGTTGCCCACTCCGGGAGTAGATCCGACATTTATTCAGAATTTTTTTGCACAGCAGACCGGTGACGCATTTAACTTTTTTGAGGCGTTCACCGGCGGCTCATTTACGAGAATGTCAGTATTTGCCCTGAGCATTACTCCTTACATCACATCATCTATCATCATGCAGCTTCTCACAATAGCGATCCCAAAGCTTGAAGAAATGCAGAAAGATGGTGAAGATGGAAGAAAGAAAATCGCAGCGATTACAAGATATGTGACAGTTGGTCTTGCACTGATTGAATCTATCGCAATGGCTGTAGGATTTGGACGTCAGGGACTTCTGGAAGAATATAATTTCGTAAATTGTGCAATCGTTGTATGTACGCTTACAGCTGGTAGTGCATTCCTTATGTGGATTGGTGAGCGTATTACTGAAAAGGGAGTTGGAAACGGTATTTCTATCGTACTTCTGATCAACATTGTTTCCCGTGTTCCGGATGATTTTGTAACACTGTATACACAGTTCATGAAAGGCAAAACAATTGCAAAGGCAGGACTTGCCGGTGTTATTATCCTTGCAGTCCTTTTGGTTGTAGTTGTATTTGTCATCATTCTTCAGGACGGTGAAAGAAGAATTGCAGTTCAGTATTCCAAAAAAGTACAGGGAAGAAAGATGGTTGGCGGTCAGTCAACACATATTCCGTTGAAGGTGAATACAGCCGGAGTAATCCCGGTTATCTTCTCTTCTTCACTGATGCAGACACCAATCGTGATTGCACAGTTCCTTGGAAAAGGAAAAGGAACCGGAATCGGAAGTAAGATCCTTGCAGGTTTAAACTCCAATAACTGGTGTGATCCAGAGAATCCGATTTATTCAGTCGGACTTGTGGTTTACATTTTACTTACAATATTCTTTGCATATTTCTATACATCGATTACTTTCAATCCGATGGAGATTGCAAATAATATGAAAAAGAGCGGTGGATTTATCCCTGGAATTCGTCCGGGCAAACCAACAGTTGACTACCTTACAAAGATTTTGAATTATATCATCTTTGTTGGTGCGTGTGGTTTGATCATCGTACAGGTGATTCCATATTTCTTCAATGGTGTTTTCGGTGCAAACGTTTCCTTTGGTGGAACATCACTTATCATTATTGTAGGTGTTGTACTTGAGACAATTAAGAAGATTGAATCACAGATGCTTGTAAGAAATTACACAGGATTTTTAAATAATAAGAGATAACAGTTATTGATATTGTTTTCTATTAAATGTCTTTTAGCTCGCTTTGTTCTGTCCTCAATTGCAGGACGAACAGAGCGGGTTAAACTTGTATAAGGAGGATAAAGATATGAAACTCATCATGTTAGGAGCCCCAGGAGCAGGAAAAGGAACACAGGCAAAGAAGATTGCTGAGAAATATACTATTCCGCATATTTCTACTGGAGATATCTTTAGAGCAAACATCAAGAACGGAACAGAACTTGGTAAGAAAGCAAAAACTTTCATGGATCAGGGTCTTCTGGTTCCAGATGAACTGGTTGTTGATCTCGTTGTAGACAGAGTAAACCAGGAAGATTGTAAGAATGGATATGTACTTGATGGATTCCCGCGTACAATTCCACAGGCAGAGGCACTTGATCGTGCACTTGCTGCAATGGGACAGAAGATTGATTATGCGATCGATGTTGAAGTTCCGGATGAGAATATTGTAAACCGTATGTCTGGAAGAAGAGCTTGTGTTGATTGTGGTGCTACTTATCATATCGTATATGCTCCGACTGCAAAAGAAGGCATCTGCGACAAGTGTGGCGGAGAGCTTATCTTGAGAGACGATGATAAACCAGAGACAGTACTTAAGAGACTTGGTGTTTATCATGAGCAGACACAGCCGCTGATCGATTATTATACAGAAGCAGGAGTACTCAGAGAAGTTGATGGTACAATCGATATCAATGATGTATTTGCTGCAATCGTTCAGATCCTTGGAGAGTAAGTTTTGTTGATTTCATTCAGGAGGATTAAAAATGTCAAAAACTGACGTGATTGAAATTGAAGGAGTTGTAGTTGAGAAACTTCCTAACGCAATGTTCAAAGTAGAACTTGAGAATGGCCATATTGTACTGGCGCATATCAGCGGTAAGCTGCGTATGAACTTTATCAAGATTCTGCCGGGAGATAAGGTTACACTTGAGATGTCACCTTATGACCTGAGCAAAGGAAGAATTGTCTGGAGAGACAAGTAAGAATTCTACACATCAAATAACAGGAATGCTGTTGTTTACAACATTCCGTATCTGAAAAGATAAAAAGATATTATTTTCTAAAAAGTATTTTTAGAAAATAATATCTTTTTTAATTTAGGACTTGACTTTACCATATGTTTTGTGGTAAAGTATGAAATGGTCATTTTTGGAGAGGTGTGTCCAAAAATACCGGAATATATAGGCAGAGCAAAGTAGGGAAGGAGGATTTGACATGAAGGTTAGATCATCAGTTAAACCAATTTGTGAAAAATGCAAAATTATTAGAAGAAAAGGTAGTATCAGAGTAATCTGTGAGAACCCGAAGCACAAACAGCGTCAGGATAGGCATTGAACACTTAATGAATGCAAGCGTAAGCGAAGCATGAATTTAGTGAGAAAGCCCATCCGGAGACTTAGCGAGGTCTTTTCGAGCTTAGTCAAGAGATGTATCAGAATGTGCAAGAAAAGCGGCTGACAGCATGACACGCCAGGAGGTGTGTGGAGCTGTTTAATATACAGTAAGGATACACCGCATCTGTCCGCAGGTACCGACAGAGCGTGTGGTCTGGGCATCTGACAGGCGTTTGTCGTCTTTCTATTAAAGAGGGAAGATGCTATTGTATATTGCTTATAATACCCGGCATTTGCATTGGCGGATGAGAGTATGATCCGTGCCGGGAAAGGGTATGTAGTTTCCGTACATGCCTGGGCTGGGATATCGGAAGGATACATTCCGGTAGGATGCAGCAGTAAATGAGTTACACCAGACTTCATTTATAAATAGAAGATACTCATTTCGCATTCGCAGCCTCAATTAGGGACAATGAACAAGAAAACCAGAAAAGAAAATGGAGGAAAGACACATGGCTCGTATTGCAGGTGTAGACTTACCAAGAGACAAACGTGTAGAAATCGGTCTTACTTATATCTACGGAATCGGTAGAACAAGTGCAGAACGTATCTTAAAGGATGCAGGAGTTAATCCTGACACTCGTGTAAGAGATCTTACAAGTGAAGAAGTAAAGAAAATCAGCGCAGTGATCGATGAGACTCAGGTTGTAGAAGGTGATCTTAGAAGAGAGATCCAGCTCAACATCAAGAGACTTAAAGAGATCGGATGCTACCGTGGAATCCGTCATAGAAAAGGACTTCCGGTACGTGGACAGAAGACTAAGACTAATGCAAGAACATGCAAAGGTCCTAAGAGAACTGTAGCAAATAAGAAGAAATAATATCGTATAAAATAAAGAAAGTAGGTTAGTTTAAATGGCTAAGAGAGTTGCGAAAAAAGTAACAAAAAAACGTGTCAAGAAAAACGTTGAACGCGGACAGGCACATATTCAGTCATCATTCAACAATACAATTGTTACACTGACTGACGCTCAGGGAAATGCTCTTTCATGGGCAAGTGCAGGCGGTCTGGGATTTAGAGGTTCAAGAAAATCTACTCCATATGCAGCACAGATGGCAGCTGAGACAGCAGCTAAAGCAGCATTAGTACATGGTCTTAAGACAGTAGATGTATTCGTAAAAGGACCGGGATCAGGAAGAGAAGCAGCAATCCGTGCACTTCAGGCATGCGGAATTGATGTAGTAAGCATCAAGGACGTAACACCGGTACCGCACAACGGATGTCGTCCACCGAAACGCAGAAGAGTGTAATTATACTCTGCTGTATAAGAAAAGCAGTTATTTAATAGTAAATGTTGACGCAGCGGCATGAGTACCGCTGGCATGTATAATATTAGGAGGATAGAAATGGCAGTAAATAGAGTTCCTGTTCTTAAAAGATGCCGTTCATTAGGAATGGATCCGATTTACCTCGGAATCAATAAGAAATCTAACAGACAGTTAAAAAGAGCAAACAGAAAGATGAGCGAGTATGGTCTTCAGCTTCGCGAGAAACAGAAAGCAAAATTCATCTACGGTGTTCTTGAAAAACCTTTCAGAAACTACTATGCAAAGGCAAAACAGCAGGAAGGAATGACAGGTGAAAACCTTATGATCATCCTTGAGTCAAGACTTGACAACGTTGTTTTCCGTCTTGGACTTGCTAGAACAAGAAAAGAAGCTAGACAGATCGTTGATCACAAGCACGTTCTTGTAAACGGCAAACAGGTTAACATCCCATCTTACCTTGTAAAGGCTGGAGATGTTATTGAAATCAAAGAGAACAAAAAAGGTTCACAGAGATACAAAGAGATTCTTGAAGCTACAGCTGGAAATATGGTACCAGAGTGGCTTGAGGCAGACGCTGAGAATCTTAGAGGTACAGTAAAAGAGCTTCCTAACAGAGAAGCAATTGATGTACCGGTTGACGAGATGCTTATCGTCGAGCTGTATTCTAAATAATAATTATGATTTGAAAGGATTGCGCAGGCTATTATGCAGGGCAATCCTAACTAATCTGAATAAGTTGATTAGATACAGTTTTGTACCCCCTCAACATATATTAAGCCCATAAGGAGGGTCTGTGTAGTGTTTGATTTTAATAAACCGAATATTGAAATTACAGATGTTTCAGATGACAAGAAATACGGAAGATTTGTCGTAGAACCGCTGGAGAGAGGATACGGAACTACGCTTGGTAACGCGCTGAGAAGAATTATGCTTTCTTCCCTGCCGGGAGCAGCAGTTAGTTCTGTGAAAATCGACGGTGTACTGCACGAGTTCAGTTCCATCCCGGGTGTTAAAGAAGATGTGACAGAGATCATCATGAACTTGAAATCTCTGGCTATCAAGAACACATCTGAGTCTGATGAAGTGAAGACAGCTTATATCGAGTTTGAAGGAGAAGGCGTTGTAACAGGTGCTGATATCCAGTGTGACTCTGATATTGAGATTGTAAACCCGGAGCAGGTAATTGCTACATTAAGCGGTGGCAAAGACAGCAAGCTTTACATGGAACTTACAATCACTAAAGGTAGAGGATATGTAAGCTCAGATAAGAATAAAACAGAAGATATGCCAATCGGTGTTCTTCCGATCGATTCTATCTATACACCGATCGATCGTGTTAACCTGACAGTTCAGGATACACGTGTAGGTCAGGTTACAGATTATGACAAACTGACACTTGATGTCTGGACAAAAGGTACAATGGCTCCTGATGAGGCTGTCAGCCTTGCAGCAAAAGTGTTAAGTGAGCATCTGAAACTCTTCATCGACCTGTCAGAGGTAGCTCAGCAGGCAGAAGTTATGATTGAGAAAGAGGATGACGAGAAAGAAAAAGTTCTTGAGATGAGCATTGATGAACTTGAACTTTCTGTTCGTTCTTACAATTGTCTGAAGAGAGCCGGAATCAACACAGTTGAAGAGCTCACAAACAAGACTCCGGAAGACATGATGAAGGTTCGTAACCTTGGTCGCAAGTCTCTCGAAGAAGTTCTTGCAAAACTGAAAGAACTCAATCTGGAACTGAACCACGGAGAAGAATAATATTTTATATCCGTACTATGATAAATTATCAGGACACTTATGTCCTGCACAGGCTGTGATTACAGTTTTGTTAATTGCAGCCCGCTGAAGATTGAATATCCTGGTGGTAAGCCCGAAGAGCACAGCAGGAGCATTTGATTAGTAAGCCCGAAGATGCATAACCAAATGTTAATTAATGGAGGAAATTTGAAATGGCAAAGTATAGAAAACTTGGCAGAACAGCAAGCCAGAGAAAAGCTTTACTTAGAAACCAGGTAACAGCACTTCTTAACAACGGAAAGATCGTTACAACAGAAGCTAAGGCAAAAGAGATCCGTAAGCAGGCAGAAAGCCTGATCGCTCTTGCTGTAAAAGAGAAAGATAACTTCGAAGAAGTTACAGTAATGGCTAAAGTAGCACGTAAAGATGCTGATGGCAAACGTGTGAAAGAAGTTGTTGACGGTAAGAAAGTTACTGTTTATGACGAAGTTGAGAAGACAATCAAAAAAGATAAGCCAAGCAGACTGCACGCTAGACGTCAGATGCTGAAAGTTCTCTTCCCTGTTAAAGAAGGCGAGAAGAGAAACATGAAAGATGTTGACATGGTTGCAAAACTCTTTGATGAGATCGCTCCAAAATATGCTGATCGTAACGGTGGTTACACAAGAATCGTAAAGATTGGTCAGCGTAAAGGTGACGCAGCTATGGAAGTTCTGATCGAGCTTGTTTAATCTATTTTGAATTTATAGCTGAACTTAGACTCCCATGTAGGATGAATGTCCTGCATGGGAGTTTTTATATATTAGGAAAGTTCTATCCTAATATATAAAAACACTCCGCTTGGGATGTGTCAAAACTGTTCGCTGTCAAGAAAAAAATCATTTTTGTAAAAAGTGCACAACTGATGTTAAAAAAATAACGTTAAAACTTTAACGAAAGGTACATTGACAATTAATTAACGAACCAGTATACTATTAACTGTAATCGGGAAACATAAAAACAACCCGATCGGATAAAACTTGCAGGTTACAAAAACAGTGACTATAAAAATGATTTATTCAAGTACAGGAGGAATACTCAGATGGCAAAGAAAGAGGCGGCAAAAACTGTAGAGACAAAGACAGTAAATACCGGATTCGTTGATAACGTAGAAGCTCTTGAAGCAAAAATGAAAGAAATGCGCGAAGCACAGAAAATCTTCGCTACATTTACACAGGAGCAGGTTGACAAAATCTTCTATGAAGCAGCTATGGCAGCAAACAAGCAGCGTATCCCGCTTGCAAGACTTGCAGTAGAAGAAACTCAGAGAGGTATTCTCGAGGATAAGGTTATCAAAAACCATTACGCAGCAGAGTATATTTACAACGCATACAAAGATACAAAGACATGTGGTGTTGTAGAAGAAGATAAGGCTTTCGGAATCAAAAAGATTGCAGAGCCAATCGGACTTGTTGCAGCAGTTATCCCTACAACAAACCCTACATCAACAGCAATCTTCAAAACACTGATCTGCTTAAAGACGAGAAATGCAATCATCATCAGCCCACACCCGGCTGCTAAGGCATCTACAATCGCAGCAGCTAAAGTTGTTCTTGATGCAGCAGTTAAGGCAGGAGCTCCGGAAGGAATCATCGGATGGATCGATGCTCCGTCACTGGAACTTACAAACACAGTAATGAGAGATGCAGACATCATCCTTGCAACAGGTGGTCCTGGAATGGTTAAAGCAGCTTACTCTTCAGGAAAGCCGGCACTCGGAGTTGGAGCTGGTAACACACCGGTTATCATCGACGACACAGCAGATGTAAGAATGGCAGTTAACTCAATCATCCACTCTAAGACATTTGACAATGGTATGATCTGTGCTTCTGAGCAGTCTGTAACAGTACTTGAAAGCGTATATGAAGAAGCAAAGAAAGAATTCCAGTATAGAGGATGCTACTTCCTGAAACCAGGTGAGGAGCTTGACAAAGTTCGTAAGACAATCATCATCAACGGTGCACTGAACAGTAAGATCCCAGGAAAATCAGCTTATGAAATCGCTCAGATGGCAGGCGTTGATGTACCGAAGAATACAAAGATCCTGATCGGAGAAGTTGAATCTGTAGATATCTCAGAAGAATTTGCACATGAGAAATTATCACCGGTACTTGGTATGTACAAAGCCAAAACATTTGATGAGGCGCTTGAGAAAGCAGCTCAGCTTGTAGCAGACGGTGGATATGGACATACATCTTCCCTCTACGTACATCCGGCAGAGACAGAGAAGATTGCAAAACATGCAGCAGCAATGAAGACTTGTCGTGTACTGATCAACACACCTTCTTCTCACGGTGGAATCGGAGACCTTTATAACTTCAAGATGGCTCCGTCCCTTACACTTGGATGTGGATCATGGGGTGGAAACTCTGTATCAGAGAACGTAGGAGTAAAACATCTGCTTAACATCAAGACAGTTGCAGAGAGGAGAGAAAATATGCTGTGGTTCAGAACACCTGAGAAAGTTTACTTCAAGAAAGGTTCTATGCCGGTTGCACTGGATGAGCTTGGAACAGTAATGCACAAGAAGAAAGCATTTATCGTAACTGACTCTTTCCTTTACAAGAACGGATATGTAAAACCAATCGAAGATAAATTAGATGAAATGGGAATCCAGCATACATGCTTCTTCGAGGTAGCACCAGACCCGACACTTCAGTGTGCACGCAAGGGTGTTGACCAGATGAGACAGTTCGAGCCAGATACAATCATCGCTCTTGGTGGTGGATCTGCAATGGACGCTGCTAAGATCATGTGGATCATGTATGAGCATCCGGAAGCAAACTTCGAAGATATGGCTATGGACTTCATGGACATCCGTAAGAGAGTATTTACATTCCCTAAGATGGGAGAGAAAGCTTACTTCGTAGCTATTCCAACATCTTCAGGAACAGGTTCTGAGGTAACACCATTCGCAATCATCACAGACGCTGACACAGGTGTTAAATGGCCAATCGCTGACTACGCTCTGCTTCCAAACATGGCAATCGTAGACGTAGACAACATGATGACACAGCCGAAGGGACTGACAAGTGCTTCAGGTATCGACGTTATGACACATGCAATCGAGGCATATGTATCTATCATGGCTACAGATTACACAGATGGTCTTGCTATGAAGGCTGTTAAGCTTGTATTCGAGAACCTTCCATCTGCATATGAGAACGGAGCAAACGATCCGAAGGCTCGTGAAGAAATGGCAAACGCTTCCTGTATGGCTGGTATGGCATTCGCAAATGCATTCCTTGGTGTTAACCACTCCATGGCTCATAAGCTTGGTGCTTTCCACCACCTGCCACACGGTGTTGCTAACGCAGTAATCCTTACAGAGGTTATGAGATACAACGCAGCAGAAGTTCCGACAAAGATGGGAACATTCTCACAGTATCAGTACCCACATGCACTTGCAAGATACGCAGAACTCGGACGTTTCGCAGGATGCACAGGTAAAGATGATAAAGAAGTATTTGAGAACTTCATCGCTAAGCTTGAAGAACTCAAAGAGAAGATTGGAATCAAGAAGACAATCAAAGATTACGGTATCGATGAGAAGTACTTCCTTGATACACTTGATGAAATGTCAGAGCAGGCATTCAACGATCAGTGTACAGGAGCTAACCCAAGATACCCACTCATCCAGGAGATCAAAGATCTGTACCTGAAATGCTACTACGGAAAATAAATTGCATTGCATAAGCAGGCATATGACCGTTAGAATCTAAAATATACGAGAGAGATAGAATGATGTTGAAAAGCATTGTTCTATCTCTTTTTTTACGCGAGCAACGAGCCAAAGTCTGTGCTTGCACAAGACCTTGGCGACTGCCGCGATAACTTGGAAAATAGAGTTTTTGAGTTTTCCAAGTATACGCGAGCAACGAGCTAGAGTCTGTAATTGTTAAGAAATAGACAATGTATAGCGGGTAAAAAAACTTGTTAAAAACTGCACAAACTTGCGCTGAAGGGGTTTTATTTTTTGAAATTAAGAGATATAATGACATCATCAAAACAAAGCAGGAGCCGAAAGGCAAGAGGAACAGCTCCGCAGATCCTGAGATAAAATAAGAGCAGACAAGCAGGTGTGTTCAAGATATAAGGAGGTCTATATTATGAAGTTAGAAGAAAAAAATCTCATCGTGAAACGTGCTTACAAATCAGTTTACAAATGTGATGACTACATTGTGAAGGTTTTTAATGAAGGACATCCGAAGTCAGATGTATTTAATGAGGCTCTGAATACTGCAAGAGTAGAAGAGACAGGTTTGGACATTCCGAAGGTAAAAGAAGTAACTCAGATTGATGGAAAGTGGGCAATTGCGATCGAGTACAAAGCAGGTAAGACACTTGAGGACATGATGGAATCTGATAGGAAGAATCTGGAAAAATATATGGAAGACTTTGTTGATCTCCAGTTACAGGTTCAGAGTAAGAAATCACCGCTTCTGAAAGGAATGAAAGATAAATTAGCTCGTCAGATCAATGGATTGAAAGATCTTGATGCGACTACACGTTATGAGCTTATGACAAGACTTGAGAGTATGCCAAAGCATAATAAAGTATGCCATGGAGACTTTAATCCGAGTAATGTGATCGTAGGAAAGAATGGAAAGATGACAGTGGTTGACTGGGCTCATGCAACACAGGGAAATGCAAGTGCAGATGCAGCAATGACATATCTTCTCTTTGCACTGAAGGATCAGAAAGTAGCAGACCTTTACTTAAAACTGTTCTGCAAGAAGAGCGATACAGCAATGCAGTATGTGCAGCAGTGGCTTCCGATTGTTGCAGCAGCACAGTTGTCTAAAGAAAATGAACTTGAGAAAGATTTCCTGATGAGATGGATTGATGTTGTTGATTATCAGTAGAAAATAGAGTTGTTTCTAAAAAAAGAAGCACTGGAAGATCAAAATGAAATCTTCCGGTGCTTCTTAGTCTTTTTATTATTTACCAACTCGTAAAGAAAACGTTATCGCCAATTACGACACCGGTTCTGGTTGTCGATGGTGCGTACAGGAAGTAATAACAGTCGGCTACAGAGGCAAGACGAGCTCCGTTGATCGCATCCTGTGCAACCTGGATAGAAAGACTTCGTGGACCTTGCTTTAATACACGGTCTAAGGAACCTGTCCATACAGGAGCAAACTGTCCTTTGGCATAGATGACATCATGAATAGAATTCGGAAAGCGGCTGCTATATACACGATTCATAATGACTGTAGCAACTGCAAGCATAGAATCGTAATCATAGTGGGCCTCACATTGCAGAATTGCTGCAAGAAGTGTAAGGTCATCAGACGCAATGGCAGATCCGGAACTATTGGAGCCACCAGAAGAACTTGAACTTCCGGAGGATGAGGAACCTGAATTACCGGAGTTCCCAGAGGAACTGGAAGTATTCGTTTTGTTCGTGCTGGCAGCAGCCTCAGCTTTTGCAGCAGCTTCAGCTTTCGCAGCAGCTTCCGCCTGTTTCCTGGCTTCTTCTGCCTGACGAGCTGCCTCTTCTTCTTTGGCTTTCTGTAGTTTTGCATTCACCTCATTCAAATTAGTAGAAGTTGCAGCAGCTTTTGCCTGTAATTGTGTCTGCTGTGTCTGCAATTGGTTCTGTAAATCTTTCATGGAATCCTGTTGTGCTTCCAGGTCTGCTTTCTGATCAGCAATCTGCTGGTGAACATCTTTCAGATTGTTCAGCGCTTTGCGGTCGTAGTTACTTAAATTTTCAATAAAATCAGCTTTGTTTAGAAAATCTGACATATTTTCTGCTGAGAAAAGCATCTCGAGCATTGTAGCACTTCCGTGCTCGTACATATATTTGATACGGCTTTTCATATCTTCATACTGCTGATCTTCATTTTTCTGCGCTTTCTCAAGATCATCCTGTGTTTTGTCTATATCACTGTTGAGGATCTCAACCTGCATTTCAGTATCAGATATCTTCTCGCTCAAGGTGAGGATATCCTGGTTGATGCCTTTTAATTCGTTCTCAAGGGCAGAGGTCTGGTTTTGCAGATTGTCTATCGTGTCTGTAGCATAGACTGGAAGTGCAGAAAATACAATTGCAAGGGAACAAATGAGCGCAGTGCCCGTATGTAACTTGCTTTTTTTGTAAAATGCCATAATCTCAATATCCTTTCTTTAAATGACATTGCATAGTTGTCGAAAACCTATTATACTATAAAACAGAGAATTAATCAAATTGGCACGGAATATTTTATGATTGTTTTACGAAAAGATTAAAAAGATGTTGCTTTTTGTAACAATTGACGGATAGAAAATACAGAAGATAAGGAAAAAAGTATGGAAAAAAAGGAAATTAAGATTGTTGGATTAGATCTCGATGGAACACTTCTTACAGATAAGAAAGAACTTCTTCCTTATACGAAGAATGTGATCAAAGAGGCGCTGAAGAATGGTACAGTTGTTCTTGTTGCAACCGGAAGACCATGGACAGGAGTTCCAGAGGAATTACGTGAGCTTCCGGGGATGGATTATGCACTGACTGCTAATGGGGCAAGGATTATTGAGACGAGAACCGGAAAGGTACTGGAAGAACATCTGTTATCCAAAGAAGCAGCAAAAAAAGCAATTGCAATCGGAAGAAAATATGATACTCTGTTGGAAGTTTATTTTGATGGGCAGGGATATGCTCAAAAAGATGAGATCGCGCAAGTGAGAAAGTATCATAAGAATCCGAACATGTGGGATTATTTTCTGAGAACACGAATAGCGGTAGACAGACTGGAAGATCTGCTGGATGAAAAAGAAGGGGATCTCGACAAAGTACAGATGTTGTTTGCAGATATGGAAGAGAGAGAAGAGGCGTGGAAAGAGCTGGAGCGAGAAGGCGTCTTTGAACTGGTTGGCTCTCTTCAATATAATATAGAAATCAATGCAGTTGGTGTGAATAAAGGAACCGGACTTGTGAATCTTGGTAAGATGCTTGGAATCAGGCGGGAAGAGATCATGGCGTGTGGGGATGGCGATAATGATATCGCAATGCTCAAAGAAGTTGGATTTGGGGTTGCCATGGCGAATGCCGAAGAAAAGGTCAAAGCTGTAGCTGATTATATTACAGAGAGCAATAATGATGAGGGAGCCGCAAAGGCTATCGAGAAGTTTGTTCTGAAACGAGGAGGGGAATTATGTTAGAGGTATTAAAGGTTATCATTTTAGGAATTGTGCAAGGAATCACAGAGTGGCTTCCAATCAGTAGCACAGGTCATTTGATTCTGGTGGAACAGCTTATTCAGCTGAAACAGAGCGAGGCATTTACGAACATGTTCAATGTGGTGATCCAGTTCGGATCTATTATGGCGGTCGTAGTAATTTATTTCCATAAGCTGAATCCATTTTCACCGACGAAGACGGAGAAACAAAAGAAGATGACAATTCAGTTATGGATTAAAGTAGTGATCGGAACAATTCCGGCACTGATCGGAGGAGTGTTGCTGAACGACCTGATTGAATCAAAACTGAGTAATGCATATGTTGTTGCATTGATGCTGATCGTTTATGGTATTTTATTCATTATAATTGAAAAACGTAATGAGACAAGAGAACCGAAAGTAAAAAGACTCTCCCAGCTTTCTGTGAAGACAGTTCTTCTGATCGGAGTCTTCCAAATGATGGCGATGATCCCTGGGACATCCAGATCCGGAGCAACAATCGTAGGAGCACTGGCACTTGGGGTTTCAAGAGGTGTGGCAGCAGAATTTACATTCTTCCTGGCAATTCCGGTTATGTTCGGAGCAAGTGCACTGAAGTTGTTTAAATTCGGTTTGGCATTTACCCCAATGCAGGTATTCCTGCTTCTTCTTGGAATGATCGTATCCTTTGCAGTATCTGTTATAGCGATCAAGTTCCTGATGAAATATATCAAGAACCATGACTTCAAAGCATTTGGATATTACAGAATCGTACTTGGTATTATTGTATTTTTATTCTTTGGTATTCAGGCTTTATTCAAATAAGGTATGTATTATTGAATAGAGTGCAGTGTGTTTTACTGTTCACAGTTATTGTGAACAGTAAAATTTTGTATTTCCAAAAGAAATCGTGCATAATTACGTCTTGCATTTTATGAAAAGCATGTTATAATTATTAACATGTTTTGAATTTTTATGCAGAGAAAAGAGGAGGAGCTTAAGATGAAGAAGTTTTTATCAGTATTTCTTACTGCAGCATTAGCAGTCAGCATGCTGGCAGGTTGTGGTAGTAAGAACGAAACAGTAACAGCAAAGGTAATCGATATTGACCTTACAAATGAAGAATATGCATTTGGTGTGGACAAGAATCAGCCGGAACTTCTTGAGAAGACAAATGAGTTTATTGCAAAGATCAAATCAGACGGAACACTTGATGAGATCTGCAAAAAGTATTTCTCAGACGGAGAGCCGGAAGCAGTAAAATCAGCAACACTTGATACATCTAAGGATCAGTTGGTTGTAGCTACAAATGCAGCATTCGAGCCATTTGAGTATACAAAGGGTGAAGATTATTATGGAATCGACATGGAGATCGCAAAGCTTCTTGCTGATGAACTTGGAAAAGAGCTTGTAATCGAGAACATGGATTTTGATGCAGTTTGTCTGTCTGTAAGCCAGCAGAAATGTGATATTGCTATGGCAGGACTTACAATCAATGAAGAGAGAGAAGAATATGTTACATTTACAGATTCTTACTATTCAGCATCACAACGTTTGATCGTTCCAAGCAATGTTACAACATTCGATGATTGCAAGACAGCAGATGACGTTGCAGCTAAGCTTGCTGAGACAAAATCATCTGACCAGATCGGTGTTCAGCAGGGAACAACAGGTCAGTACTATGTTGAAGGAAGCGAAGATTGGGACTTTCCGGGACTTCCGGCAAAATGTGTGACATACAAGAGCGGATCACTTGCAGTACAGGATATGCTCAATGGAAATATTAAGTATGTGATCATTGATGCAGCACCGGCAGCAGCAATCACAGAAGCAATCAACGCAGTTCAGTAAGAGTATTTACTAAGAATTTACAGGCAGTAAAATAACAGAATTTATTAACGAGGGAAATACAGGCAGAAGATGATGCATGCATTTTCCTCTTTTTGGAGAAAGGAAACAAATGGGGAATTTTAGTCAGAAAGTAGACAAATTTATTGATATATTTCTGAATCAGAATGGCTATGTGAAAGTAGTTCAGGGACTGCAGAATACTTTGCTGATCGCAATCTGTGGTTTGATTATCGGTATTGTGATCGGTACTTTGATCGCTACAGTCCGTGTGATTCCGAAATATAAAACTCTTCCGAGAGTATTGAATCATATTTGCAGCTTTTACGTTGCATTATTCAGAGGAACTCCTATGGTAGTTCAGCTCCTTATCTTTTATTATGTACTCCTTCCGATTTTTGGGGTGAAGATTACCGGAGTACAGGTTTCTATGGTTGTATTTGGTCTGAATAGTGGTGCATATATTTCAGAGATCATGCGAAGCGGAATCCAGTCTGTCGATCCGGGACAGATGGAAGCCGGAAGAGCAGTCGGACTCAGTTTTGGAACAAGTATGATGAAGATTGTGATTCCGCAGGCTGTAAAGAACATTCTTCCGACACTTGGAAATGAGTTCATTTCTCTTATTAAAGAGACATCTGTAGTAAGCTTTGTCGGTGCAGCTGACCTTTATGTTGCATTTAACTATATCGGAAGTAACAGCTACGAATTCATGGTACCGTACCTTGTAATGGCGTTAATCTACATTGCACTTGTGCTTGTGATCACATTACTTGTTAAATTATTAGAAAGGAGCCTGAAGAAGAGTGATAGACGTAATTAATCTGCAAAAAAGCTTTGGGGACAAAGAGATTCTGAAGGGAATCAATGTTACGATCAATAAAGGCGATATCGTTGCGGTGCTCGGACCATCCGGCTCCGGTAAAAGTACATTTTTACGATGCCTGAACTGTATGGAAGACCCGACAGGCGGAAGTATTATCTTCAATGGTGTTGATATCGCAGATATGAAGGTTGATATTAATCAGCATCGCCGCCATATGGGAATGGTTTTCCAGCATTTCAATCTTTATAATAATAAGACAGTTCTTCAGAATGTCATGATGGCACCTGCATATCTAAGATGTAAGGACATTGATAAGGCAAAGAAAAAGAATCGTATGATCAAATTTAAAAATATGTTCCGTGGAAGTGACAAGAAGGAAGAGCTGATTCCAATCACTGAGACAAAGGATCAGATTAAGAAAGAAGTAAAAGAGCAGGCAATGGCTCTTTTGAAGAGAATCGGCCTGGAAGACAAAGCGGATGTGTATCCGTCTACACTTTCCGGTGGACAGAAACAGCGTGTTGCGATTATCCGTTCCATGGCTATGAATCCTGACGTGATTCTTTTTGATGAGCCAACTTCAGCACTTGATCCGGAAATGGTAGGGGAAGTTCTTGAGCTGATGAAAGATCTGGCAAAAGAGGGAATGACAATGGTTGTTGTTACTCATGAGATGGGATTCGCCCGTGAGGTTGCTTCAAGAGTTCTTTTCATTGATGACGGTCAGATTAAGGAAGAAGCTGCCCCGGCAGAATTCTTTGAACATCCGAAAGATCCAAGACTTCAAGAGTTCCTTTCAAAGATTCTTTAAAAGAAAAATATTTTATCTATAGAATATCTGTTTGGTATTGTGTTACAATATTAAACAGATATTTTTATATATAAGGAAATCGTATTGAATGAAATGTAATGAAAAGGAAAATTGCAAAGTAGAATTTGGGGAATGTGAGAGATTACATGATATGGTAGAACCTCTTGTCGAATGGTTTCGGGAGAATCAGAGAGATCTTCCATGGCGGAAGCATGTGAATGCGTATCGGGTCTGGATTTCAGAGATTATGCTGCAGCAGACGAGAGTGGAAGCTGTTAAATCTTATTACACACGATTCCTGGAAGAACTGCCGGATATCAAAGCGTTGGCTGAAGTGCCGGAAGACAGACTGCTTAAGCTGTGGGAAGGACTTGGCTACTACAACAGGGCGAGGAATTTAAAGGCAGCAGCACAACAGGTGATGGAAGAATATAATGGTGTATTCCCGGATACATTTGAAGAGATAAAAAAGTTGAAGGGAATTGGCAGTTATACAGCCGGTGCGATCAGCTCGTTTGTTTATCATCAGCAGAAACCAGCGGTAGATGGCAATGTCTTTCGTGTGGTTACAAGGCTTCTGGAAGACAGTGATGACATTATGAAAGCAAGTACAAGGACAAAGATAGAACGTATGCTTGAACAGGTGATTCCGGCAGAGGCACCGGGAGATTTTAATCAAGGATTGATCGAACTTGGGGCAATCGTCTGTCTGCCGAATGGAGAACCAAAGTGTGAGAGCTGTCCGATAAGGGAATTTTGTCTTGCATATCAGGATGAATGTCAGATGGACTATCCGGTCAAGAAAAAGGCGAAAGAGCGAAGGATCGAGAAAAGAACGATTCTAAGATTCTGTGATAATGAGGAAATTGCGATTCGCAAAAGACCGGGAAAAGGACTCCTTGCAGGATTGTATGAATTTCCTAATGTAGAGGGACATTTGACACAAAAAGAAGTTATAGAATATGCAAAAGAGTCAGGTCTTACGCCGGTGCGCGTGAAGAAGCTGCCAAAGGCGAAGCACATTTTCAGTCATGTGGAATGGCATATGACCGGATATGAGATTTTGGTGGATGAGTTGGAAAAAGAATTTCAGAATCCTGAGATCATATTTGCAGGAAAGAAGGACCTGGAGAAAAATTATGCAATTCCGAGTGCATTTTCTGCATATTTATAAATGAAGAGGATGAGAATATTGTGGTAGCTGAAAATAAAAATAGAGCCCACTCTGTTTTGTTGAAAAAAAAGGCGAAATATGTTATAATATCTCTTATAGTTTAAAATGCATACGGGAGAGTTTTAGCAGAAATGAGTACAAAAACAGAATTATCGAAGCAGCAGAAAAAATCACAGGAAACAAAGGAAAAAATCTTTCAGGCAGCGAAGAAGATTCTTCGGAAGAGTGGATATGAAAAATTGTCGATCAAGAATATCTGTGAAGAAGCAGGTGTGTCGAACGGAAGTTTCTATCATCATTTTAAGACAAAAGATGATTTGCTGTCTTATTATATAGAAGATCAGCCTACGATGGGACCGGATCTGTTGGAGGCACCGAAAAGTCTGGAAGATGTAAAGGACGGAATTGTCCGTGTTTATTTGAATTATGTAGCTTATTGCCGTGAGCTTGGTGTAGAATTTATGGCAGGGTATTATGATACAAAGAATCAGGCATTGAATCCGGCGATAAGAACAGAACGTCCATATCCGATCGTGACAGTACAGGCTTATGTAGAGCAGGCTGCGAAGGATGGGATTATTAACGTTAGAGAAAGTATTGACGAATTTACAACAGATATCCGGATGATCGTGATCGGAAATGTATTTGAATGGTGTCTGAGAGAGGGAAATGCTGATTTCGAAGGCAACATGAGTCGTTCTCTAAGGCGATATCTGGACAGTACACTGGAGGAAGGTTGATGATTTATCACTTTATTGTGAATCCGCGGGCTCGTTCAGGGCTTGGCGAGATGCTGTGGAAACAGCTGCAACCTGAGTTGTGCAGAAAAAGAATCGATTATCAGATTCATCTGACAACAAAGAAAAAGGATGCAGGAAAGATCGCATCAGAGATTACGGAAGATGGTCAGGAGCACATGTTTGTTGTTCTTGGAGGCGACGGTACACTCAATGAAGTATTAAGCGGAATTAAATCATTGGAGAAGGTGACGTTGGGATATATTCCGATCGGGTCAAGTAATGATTTTGCAAGAGGAACAGGAATTCCGGGAGATCCTTTTGAAGCATTGGACACAATTCTTTCACCCAAAAAGGTTGAAAAGATGGATATCGGTGTGCTAAAAAGGGGAGGGAAGGAAGAAGATTTGCAGTAAGTGCAGGGATTGGATTTGATGCTGCTGTCTGTCATGAAGTATGCGTTTCGAAATGGAACGTGTGTTAAATCTTCTGAAAATTGGAAAGCTGAGTTATGCGGTTGTGGCAATGGATCGTATTATAAAGGATCGGCCAGTAAAGCTTGAACTGACAATGGATGATGGAAGCACGAAAGTGTTTGAAAAGACTTATTTTGCAGCATTTATGAATCTTCCATACGAGGGTGGTGGATTCAAATTCTGTCCCGAGGCTTCTGGAAGTGATGGATTTCTTGATATTATGGTTGTGGCAAATCTGTCAAAGTTTAAAATTTTGTGTTTGCTTCCAACCGCTTTTTCAGGAAAGCATACAAGATTTAAAGGTGTGACGACATTGAAATGTCGCAGTGCAAAAGTAGTAACAGATCGTGCACTGCCGTTACATACAGATGGAGAACCTTCCTTTTTATCAAAAGAGATAGAAGTCTCACTGGAAAAAGAAAAACTTAATGTGATCGTTGAATAGAAGAAAGGAGATGAAACAGGATGCATGTAGGGATTGTTTTAGTGGTTATATTATGTATGGTAATAGGACTGCTGGCTTTTTTAATCTTTCTGCTGGCGCCAAGACTGTCTGGCAGAAAAAGAGTGCATCCGTTTCTTGGCGTAAAGTGGGCGCATAGAGGACTTCATGATAAGAAGCGTGGGATTCCGGAAAATTCATTTCCGGCGTTTCGTGCGGCAATCGAAGCCGGAGATGGAATAGAACTGGATGTTCATCTGACAAAGGATGGACAGTTGGTGGTTTTTCATGATGATACATTTGAAAGAATCTGTGGAAGACGGGGCAGAGTGGAAGATACTTCATATGAAGAGATGCAGAAGTACAGACTTGCGGAGACAAAAGAGAGGATTCCACTATTGTCAGAAGTACTGCAGCTGGTAGATGGAAAGGTGCCACTTCTGATCGAGGTGAAACTTCCTAACACAGATACAAAGATTTGCAGAAAATTGGATGAAGAATTGCGAAAATATCATGGCGAATACATGATCCAATCCTTTAACAGCCTGGTACTTCGCTGGATGAAGAAGCATCGGAATGAAATCCCAAGAGGACAATTATCTGAGAATCTGACGAAAAACGACAGAACAACGCATTATCTCTTGAGATTTTGTGTAAAATATCTTTTGAGTAACTGTATGTGCAGACCGGATTTTATTTCTTACCGATGGTCGGACAGAAAGAATCCGGGATTATGGCTGAACAGGGTTCTCTTTAAAACGCCGGCAGCGGCATGGACACTACATGGAGAAAAAGATGTTAAGGCGGCAAGAAGAAGCTTTGATATGTATATTTTTGAGATGAGTTAAAGAAGAGACAGATGTTGATAATTCATAAGAAAAAGAAAAGAAATGTTAAAAACTTATGAAGTCGGTTGAGATTGTGTTTTAAAAGTGCTATAATCGAGCCTATCAAAAAAGAACGTTAAATGAGAATAGCGTAGAAGTAGCAAGTGCTGTATCGGTTTGATGAAAAGCGGAGGAGTGTCAGATATGAAATGGAAGACAAAGTTCATAGAGACAATGAAAAGATATAAGCATGCATGGGTGTTTTTATATGCGTTAATCTATATGCCGTGGTTTTGGTTTCTTGAGAAACATGTGACGATGAATTATCATGTGGTGCAGACCGCATTAGATGAAGAAATTCCTTTTATTGAATATTTTATTGTACCGTATATGTTATGGTTTGTATTTATCGCAGCTACATTTTTATACTTTTTCTTTACAGATGTACAGGGATTTTACAAACTGGCGAAGATTTCGTTTGCAGGAATGACAATTTTCCTTATTATTTGTTCCGTCTTTCCGAATGGTCAGGATTTGCGACCGGTTGTGTTTGAACGGGATAACATTTTTGTAGATGCAGTTCGGATGCTGTATCGGACAGATACGTGTACGAATGTATTTCCAAGTCTTCATGTGTTTAATACTCTGTGCGCATGTATTGCAATCCGTAAGAGTCAGGCACTTAAGAAACACAAAGCTGTTTGTATCGGAGCATATGTGCTTGGAGCGTTGATCATAATGGCGACTATGTTCTTGAAGCAGCATTCTGTACTTGATGTGACAGGAGCATTTATTATGGCTTATCTGTTGTATCAGTGGGTATATGCAGAAGAGACGAAGAAAGTTCCGGGATATTCAAAGCGTCCGGTATTTCAGAATAAGTAAGAGTTAGAAAAAGAATTATAGGAAGTGCTTTTGGCTGATGAGGTCAGGGGCACTTTTTAACTTTCCGAATATACAGAAGTTTCTATAGAAAAGCATCTGGGGAAATGCTATAATAAAAGCCAGTGAATTACTGTGGGAAGATTAGCCTGACAGTTACGAATAAAGTATTACATGAGATTTAGGAGGACTAGAGCATGAAGAAGGTTATGCTTACTGGTGACAGACCAACAGGAAGATTACACGTAGGACATTATGTGGGTTCCCTGCGTCGCCGTGTTGAATTACAGAATACAGGAGATTTTGATGACATTTTTATTATGATCGCAGATGCACAGGCATTGACGGATAATGCTGATAACCCGGAAAAGGTACGTCAGAATATTATCGAAGTAGCATTAGACTACATGGCTTGTGGATTGGATCCGGAGAAGTCTACTCTGTTTATCCAGTCACAGGTACCAGAACTGACAGAGTTATCATTCTATTACATGAATCTTGTGACAGTCTCAAGACTGCAGAGAAATCCTACTGTAAAGAATGAGATTAAGATGAGAAACTTTGAGGCAAGTATCCCGGTTGGATTCTTCACATATCCGATCAGCCAGGCAGCAGATATTACAGCATTCAAGGCTACTGTTGTACCGGTAGGAGAAGATCAGCTCCCGATGCTTGAGCAGACAAAGGAGATTGTACATAAATTTAATTCCGTTTATGGAGATACACTGATCGATCCGAAGATTCTTCTTCCGGAGAATGAAGCATGCCTTCGTCTCCCGGGAATTGACGGTAAGGCGAAGATGAGTAAGTCTCTGGGTAACTGTATTTATCTGTCAGAGGAATCTGAAGATATTAAGAAGAAAGTATTCAGCATGTTTACTGATCCGAATCATATCCGTGTGGAAGATCCGGGAAGTCTGGAAGGAAATACTGTATTCACATATCTGGATGCATTCTGTAAACCAGAGTATTTTGCGGAATTCCTGCCGGAATATCAGAATCTGGATGAGCTGAAAGCACATTATCAGAGAGGCGGACTTGGAGATATGAAAGTGAAGAGATTCCTGAACAATGTTCTTCAGGCAGAACTGGAGCCAATCCGCAACAGAAGAAAAGAACTTCAGAAAGACATTCCTGCAATCTACGAGATTCTTAAAAAGGGAAGCGAGAAGGCAGAGGCTGTTGCAGCACAGACATTGAAAGAAGTAAAAGATGCAATGAAGATCAATTATTTTGATGATAAGGCACTGATTGAGGCTCAGGCAGAGAGATTTTCAAAATAGAGTGTTGTTAGAACAGTTATAATGGAATTTTAAATCAGGACGGGCGGTGCAAATTTGAGTTTGCTTATATGTGAACTTGAATCCGGCACCGCCTTTGCTTGATTTTGGGCTAATTGTTGGGCGCGTGTGCGGAGAGGATCTTTTGAAGTTAGATTTCCAAAGATGCAAAAAGACTGTAAGGAAATTTCCTTACAGTCTCTATAGCGTGCGATAGAAGATTCGAACTCCCGGCCTTCTGATCCGTAGTCAGACGCTCTATCCAGCTGAGCTAATCGCACATCTTATTTTGTTGTTCTGCTGTGTCGCTCACAACATAAAAGATTATATAACGATGTTCGTAAAATGTCAACACTATTTTTAAAATTTTTTTAAAAATTTTACAGCATTTAATAATACAAAAATGAAATGCAAAAAACAATCAAAGATATCTACGACTATTCTTCTATAATCTGTATTTCAAGATAATCAAAATCAATCTCATCGACAAAGTTGTCTTGATAAAATCTCGCTTTAGCATGCCGTTTGAATTCAGCAATTGTTGAGTCGAGCCAGAGTGGCTTGCTTAGATCAAATTCATAACAAATCTCATCAAGTGCATGAAAAATCTTGTGTGTACGTGTGTCGTCTGTCTCATCGCAGATAACAGTATCGCAAAGCATGCGGTTGTCTTTAAATTCTTTTCCCCATAAACGAAACATAATAGACTCCTTTCCGGCAGCAGAAGAAACTATCTGATCTTCTGAAAATACCTGTCTCTTGTATCCTAACATAAGAAAAACAAAAAGTCATTTCTTTTTTAGAGACTTTTTGGTATAGTGGAACGGTAATGTTACTGTTTGCACATCGTGTGAACAGTAACACGGTAATGGTAACAGCAATATAGTAATTGATAGAATGATTGGAGAGCAGTTATGATTAGAGAATGTACAGAGACAGACAGAGAAATACTGGGAAGTTATCTGGAAGAAGACAGTTATGGACAGGCAATCTTTCATCTGATTGATGAATTCGGATTTGAACAGAAATTCCAGTCCGTTTATATGGATATTGAAGAAGAACAGTGCAAAGGTGTTTATCTTATGATTTACAAAAATGTACTGCTTTATTCGAAAGAGAACCAGGTGGAAATTGATTTCCTGGAGCAGATGCTCTCTGTGCTTGTGCCGGAGATGGTGATTGGACGAAAGGATAATGTGAATATTGTAAGCTGGCTTCTGACAGACTACCGGATGGACACCGTAGATCAGATCCCGGAGCTTTGTGATGAGGAAGGCAATGCGTTGAAGAGGGACACCCGGAAGAAGGAAGGACAGGAATGGGGCGTCCTGTATAAGGAGGACTAGAAGAGCGATGAAGAGAATATTTATTGACGGACTCAGCGGAATGGCGCAGGGCTTGTTTGCAACATTGATCATAGGAACAATCATCCAGCAGATGGGAATATTTGTTGGAGGAAATTATGGAGATTTAATTTATTTGATCGGGAAAGTTGCAGCAGCACTTACAGGAGCAGGTATTGGTGTCGGAGTAGCAAGGAAGCTGGAGGCTCAGCAGCTTGTTACAGTTTGTGCAGCTGTTGCCGGTATGATCGGAGCATTCGCGGGGAAAATTCTGGCAGGTCAGGTGCTTGTAGATGGGAATATCGTATTAGCCGGACCGGGGGAACCACTGGGAGCTTTCGTGGCAGCTTATGTGGCAATTGAGATTGGAATTTTAGTTACAGGAAGAACGAAACTCGATATTATCCTGACACCATTGATCTGCATTGGTGTTGGTGCAGTTGTTGGTTTGTTTGTCGGACCACCGATTTCTTCCTTTATGAACTGGCTGGGTTCCTTGATTAACTGGGGAACAGAACAGCAGCCGTTCCTTATGGGAATTGTAGTTTCGGTCTTGATGGGAATGATCCTGACATTGCCGATCAGCTCCGCGGCTTTGGGGGTAATCCTGAATCTGTCAGGTCTTGCGGCTGGAGCAGCTACGGTTGGATGTTGCTGCAATATGATTGGATTCGCAGTTGCAAGCTACAGAGAGAATAAGATTGGTGGATTTCTGGCACAGGGAATTGGTACTTCTATGCTTCAGGTACCGAATATTATGAGACATCCATTGATTTGGATCCCATCCATTTTGTCAAGTGCAATTTTAGGACCGGTAAGTACAATGTTACTCCATATGACGAATAATGCAACCGGATCTGGAATGGGAACAGCCGGGCTGGTTGGTCCGTTGATGACGTGGCAGGTGATGATCCAGACAGAAGATCCGATGATTGTTCTGGTGAAGATCATTGTGATCCAGTTTGTACTTCCGGCAGTGATCACACTTGGAATTTCAGAATTTATGAGAAAGAAGGGCTGGATTCGCCAGGGAGACATGAAACTGGAGCTGTAGGCAGAAAGTGGATTACAGAGATTGGAAAGATACTATTACAGTAACACTAAAATATCTCTAAAAAAGCAGTGAATTCTGTGACAGAAAAATGGGAGTATGTTATACTTAATATATATAAACAGACCGGGGGATGACTGCTATGAGAAGTGAACAACAGGTAGAAGCTGCGCTAAAGAGTTATGAAGATGTTGACAGCTGGAAGACAATCATTTTCCTGTATAATGCAGCGTTGAAAGAAGTTGGTACAAAGCTGGAGATTCTTAATGATGAATTTCAGCATGTACATCAGTATAATCCGATTGAACATATTAAGACAAGAATCAAGACACCGGATAGTATTGTGAAAAAGTTGAAGAGGTATGGACATGAGACGTCTATAGAGAACATGGTTCGCTATGTGAATGATATTGCAGGAGTAAGATTGATCTGTTCATTTACATCAGACATATATCGTCTGGCAGAGATGATAGGGAATCAAAGTGATTTGAAAGTTCTTTCAATTAAGGATTATATTAAGAATCCCAAAGAAAGTGGATATAAAAGTTATCATATGTTAGTTTCTGTGCCGATATTTCTTTCGGATAGTGTAGTAGACACGAAGGTAGAAATTCAGATCCGAACCATTGCAATGGATTTCTGGGCAAGCCTTGAACATAAGATCTACTACAAATTTGAAGGGAATGCACCGGAGTATATCAGCAAGGATCTGCAGGAATGCGCGAAGATGGTATCAGAGCTGGATGATAAGATGCTTTCATTGAATGAGGCAATTCGGGAATGCATTGCCCAACAGGATAAGGATCAGATTCAGATGAACGAAGAACTGATGAATGATGTGTGCAGAGATGTTCTTGGAAATAACAAAGAATATAAAGATTCGAAAGTACAGGAAAAAGTGACAGAGATTGTAACATAAGACAGTAATCTGTAGAAAATATAAAACTGTAATAAACGAAGTGAGCTGTGGGAAATGAGAGATTCATATTTTCACAGCTTTTGTTGTTAAAAGTGATTGTATTGCTGTTCACAAGATGTGCGACCAGCAACGCACCTCGTCATTTTAAATCGCTTTGGCGATGGGGCTTGATGATTTTCTGTAGGTTCGGTATACTATAGCAATAGAAGAATGGAAAATATGAAAGATGAGGAAAATAGATGATGATAAGAAAAAAACTGGCAGTCTTGATGTTGATTGGTGTGACTTGTTTAGCATCCGGCTGTGGAAATGTAGTCAAGGACGGAACAGAGGCGCTTGGCGAAGGAAGATATGATGCGGCAGAGGCGGCATTTGAAGAGGCAACTAAGAATGGGAATAAAGAAGTTGCGGCAGATGGATATCAGGGACTTGGAATGACATATTATGAACAGAAAGAATATGATAAAGCATTGGAAGCATTTCAGACCGCATTGGATCAGGGAGCAGAGCAGACGCAGGAACTTTATAATCTGACCGCAGTTTGCGCAATGAAGACGGAGGATTATCCGAAGGCTCTCGAATGTTTCCAGGCTGGAATCGCACTTGCAGAAAGCAAGACAGGAGATGACGAAACGAAAGCAGATACAGCACTTCTTCAAGAAATGGAATATAATGTGATTGTCTGCTACGAACAACAGGCAGACTGGGAAAATGCAAAGAGTGCGATGAAACAGTATCAGGCAGATTTCCCGGAAGATGATTCTGTAAGTAAGGAAGCAGAGTTCCTTCAGACAAGATAAAAAGGTTACTGCGGTCAGTAGCAGGGCAGGTTGCATATTAGCAGATCATGATAAGTAGATAAGGAAAAGAAAATATGATATCAATGGATGAAATAAAAGAGAGGGTAATCCTCGTAGCGGTAGATACAGATGGATCTGATCAGGCAGAACGATCCTTGGATGAGCTTGGAGAGCTTGCTAAGACAGCAGGTGCAGAAGTTGTCGGCCGTATGATCCAGCCAAGAGAAAGTATCCATCCGGGAACTTACATCGGCAAAGGAAAGATTCTTGAATTAAAGGAATTATTGTGGGAGACGCACGGAACAGGAATTATCTGTGATGACGAGTTGACAAGTGTGCAGATGGGGAATCTGGAAGCAGAACTGGATTGTAAAATTATGGATAGAACACTTCTGATCCTTGATATATTTGCAGCCAGGGCAGTGTCAGGAGAAGGTAAGATTCAGGTAGAATTAGCACAGTTAAAGTACCGTGCTTCAAGACTGGCAGGACTTGGGAAATCTCTTTCCAGACTCGGCGGAGGAATCGGGACAAGAGGACCGGGAGAGAAAAAACTGGAGATGGATCGCCGTCTGATCAGAGAACGTATCAGCAGACTGAAGAAAGAATTGAAAGATGTAGGGCGCCATAGAGAATTGATTCGTGGACAGAGAAAGCAGTCAGGACTGAAAGTAGCAGCGTTAGTAGGTTATACTTCAGCAGGGAAGAGCAGTATTGAGAATGCACTGACACAGGCAGGAGTATTGGAGGATGCGATGCTTTTCTCAACATTGGATACAACAACGAGAGCACTGACCTTGGATAACACACAGGAGATTCTTCTGACGGATACGGTTGGATTTATCAACAAGCTGCCGCATCATTTGGTAGAGGCATTTAAGAGCACACTGGAAGAAGCAAAGTATGCGGATATTATCGTGCACGTAGTTGATGCTTCGAATCCACAGATGGATGCACAGATGCATGTAGTTTATGAGACACTCAGACAGCTTGAAGCCGAAGGAAAACCGGTCATTACACTGTTTAACAAGCAGGATAAGGTTGAGAATCCGGTTAATCACAAAGATCTTCAGGCAGATTATTCCATTGCGACATCTGCGAAGACCGGGCAGGGGCTGGAAGAGTTCAAACACGCATTGTTGGAGATTATCCGTAAAGAGCAGATTTATATTGAACGCTTATATGATTTCAGTGAAGCGGGCAAGATTCAGCTGATCCGCAGTAAGGGACAGCTGTTATCTGAAGAATATGTACCGGAAGGAATTGAAGTTAAGGCATATGTACCACAGGATATATATGGGCGATTATAATGATTCCGGGTATTCCATGTCATAGAATAGAAAAATAAAAAGACAAAAACCGTAAGAGGAAGCAGTTCATAGTGATATGCTTCACCTTACGGTTTTTTTGCACTGTTAAAGTTTACTGCAGATACGGTGTTGCCGGGCTCTCAGGGTAACTTCCCATGGAGACAAGCAGCTGAAGACCTACATCTCTTGCAGTGAGAACTGCATTCTTAACGGCATCCGCATCCCCGGTTACTGCGACAATCACTTCGTTCGAATGGCTTGTTCCCTGGTCAGGAGTCATGTACTTGATGACTTCAACCGGGGAAGATTTCACAGCGAGGTCAGCCATGACTAGTCCAATGGCAGCAGGGGATCCGCAGAAGAATCCAAATGGTTTTCCAATCGGAGCGTTGAATGCCATATGAAGTGCTTTGTCTGCACAGGCAGAGAAAGTGAATTCCAAATGTCCGGCCTGGCTGATGTAGAGCTCACCGGCATATTTGCCGATATATTCAAGTGTAATATCAACAGCACGGCGCACATCAGAGACGTTGTCTCCGCCGATCACGATAAAACAACCGTGTCCGCCCCAGCCTTTTGTATCACGAGGAAGTTCGATGGAAACAATCTCCGTGTTCGTGGACTTGACAGCCTCGTCAGCTGCATTGATCTGTCCGGCTGCACCTGTTCTTGAACTGATCAGGCCAAGACTTTTATATGGCCTTTTTAGATTCATCTTCTCGAGAAGTGAAGGGTCGATTCCCGGGATAACAAGTCCGATTGTATCCAAAACAGTTGTTCCGACAAATTCTGTAAGGGAACAATCCTGTGAAATCTGTTCAATGTGATGTACGTCTATCATATGAAACCTCCATCTATTCCAATAATTTGTCCGGTCATGTAAGCCGGTGTATCTGTGAGCTTTAATGCAAGCTCGGCAACTTCCTCCGGATCGGCAAAACGTCCGGAAGGAATCTCATCCATAAGGTCTTGGCGTTCCTCTTCGTTCAAACGACCATTCATTTCTGTGTCAATCACACCGCAGGCGATTGCATTCACCTGAATATTACTCGGTGCAAGTTCCTTGGCAAGTGCTCGTGTCAATCCGTGTATTCCGGATTTTGTTGCGGAATAAGCAACTTCACAGGAAGCACCGACAGTTCCCCACATAGAAGAAATATTCAGAATCTTTCCACATTTTTTAGATACCATGTATGGAATGGCTGCGCGGCTGCAGTAGAAGACGGAAGAAAGATTCGTGGCAAGAATCTTATCCCAGTCATTGTCAGTCATGTCGGTCAGAAGTCCGAACCAGGCGATACCGGCATTGTTGATCAGAATATCAACGCCACCACACTCTTTTTCAATAATCTGAAAAATCTTCCGGACTTCGTCGGGGTTACTGACATCTCCGGGAACTGCTGTACAGGAACCACCGTCAGAGAGAATCTCATGTGCGAGTTCTTCTAAGTGTTCCACCTGGTGGACACAGTTGAGAAATACGTGATAACCGGCCTTGGCGTATGCTTTCGCACAGGCGCGCCCGATGCCGCGGGAAGAACCGGTGATCAGTATGGATTTTTTATTCATAAAAGAAAACCTCAGTCTTTCTGAGCCCTTAAATAAGCGGCTGATTTGGAGAGTGATCATGATAAAATTCTAATGATTACTCAGATACAATAACTATAACATAAAATGGATTGGATTTCATTGTCTTTCGTAAATGGATATGCTAAAATTTTAGAAAAGGGCGTTACTGGATACAGTAATTAGGATAGATTTGATGATTTCGGAAGAAGGAGAGAACACAATGGCAAAGACAAAGGTAATCTGTTTTACGAATAATAAGGGAGGAAGCGGAAAGACCACAACTTGTTCAAATGTTGGATTTGGCTTGAGAGAGCTTGGGAAAAAGGTTCTGATGATCGACGGAGATATGCAGCTGAATCTCTCCCTTTCTTTGTTTGACGAAGATACAGTGCTTGCATATGCACAGAGTGACAAAAATTTGTATGAAGCAATTAAGCGACAGGATGATCTGACAGATTATATCGTGAATACAAAATACGAAGGACTTGATCTGATTCCGTCTTCTACATTGATGAGTTCGATTGAATATGAACTTTTTACAAAATGGCAGAGAGAGTATATTTTGAAAAAAGGATTAAAGAAGATCCGCGAGTCAGAGGTTTATGATTATATTCTGATCGATGCACCGCCGACACTTGGTGGATGGGTGATGAATATCCTGTGTGCGTCCGATTATGTGATCCTTCCGGTAGAGGCATCTCCATGGGGACTGTTTGGTCTTGGAAATATGTTCGAATTCCTGGACAGTGTAGAAGAAATTGCACCGGATCTCAAGCTTGGCGGAATTGTGATCACAAAGGTTGATACAAGAAAGAATTATTTCAAACAGACATTAGAGACTTTGAAAGAGCTGGATGATGTGAAAGTATTTGATACTTACATTCGCGTGGACAGTGGAATTGAGTGGTCGCAGGATAATAATGCACCGGTGATCGCATATAAGAAGAGCAGTAGAAGTGCGAAAGAGTACATGGAATTAACGAGAGAGATTGCAGCTACATTAAAAGGATAAACCAGAAAGGCAGGCAATAGATGCATCAGGAACTGATCCGGGAACTGGCGATGATCACAGATGAGGAACGCCGGATCCTTGAAGGAAAACAGGAGATCGATCCACAGCTTTATACAGAAAAGAAGGAAATGGTTGTGGATAGTGCGAAACTTCTGAAGAAGGGGAAGTTGATCCAGGTCAGACCGCATACTCGCTTTGTACATTTCCCGGCGCATACACACAATTATATAGAAGTAATTTATATGTGCCAGGGAACAACGACACATATCGTGAACGGCAATCAGGTTGTGCTCGAACAGGGTGACCTTCTGTTTCTGAATCAGAATGCAGTACAGGAGATCCTTCCGGCAGGAGAGTATGATATTGCGGTGAATTTTATTGTCCTGCCGGAGTTTTTTAACACAGCGTTCTCGATGATCGGAGCAGAAGAAAACCAGCTAAAAGATTTTCTTGTCGGTGCATTGTGTGGAAGAGATGAAGAGACGTCTTATCTGTATTTTCATGTGGCTGATATTCTCCCGGTGCAGAATCTGATCGAGAATATGGTCTGGACGATCTTCTATGACATTTCCAATAAGCGAAGCAGCAATCAGATCACGATGGGACTTTTGTTTCTTCAGTTGTTGAATTATATGGATAAGATGGAAGCCGGCGGACGCAAATTTGACACAGAGATTATGGCGAATGTGTATCGCTATATAGAGGATCATTTTAAAGAAGGCACGCTGTCAGAACTGGCGGTAGAGATGAAAGTGGATGTCTATTGGCTGAGTCGTGAGATTAAGAAGAAATCAGGGAAAACATATAAAGAACTTCTTCAGGAAAAGAGGATGCAGCAGGCAGTGTATCTTCTGATAAACAGCAGGATTGCGGTGTCGGATATTATAGAAGCAGTTGGATACGACAATACAAGCTATTTTTATAGAAAATTTAAAGAACGCTACGGAATCAGTCCGAAAGAATACCGGATTGAAAACATGAAATAAGGATAAAGTATAGAGAGGATGCTATTTTTCACAGATGGCATCTTCTTTTTTGCGCGAATAGTAAACCAAAGACTATACTGATATAAGAATTGGCAATTTGCATTAATAGAAACGAGATAAAACGGGTAAAAATAAAAAAACAACGAAATAAAAGATGCGAAAACAATATTAAATAGCACTATGCATAAAAGAGGATAGGATGTATAATGAATTATATGTGAAAAATACAAAAAGGAGGAACGCAATGTTAGATATATCCTATTATGAAAAAACAGATGAGATTATTGCACAGTATACATGTGACGAAAAGTCTTTGATCCCGATTATACAGGGGATTCAGGAAGAATATCGCTATCTTCCACCGGAGCTTTTAACTTATGTTGCGGAGAAACTGGGAATCTCCGAGGCGAAAGCTTACAGTGTGGCAAGTTTTTATGAAAATTTTTCTTTTGAGGCAAAAGGAAAATATGTGATAAAAGTATGTGATGGAACAGCCTGTCATGTGCGCAAATCCATTCCGATTCTGGAAGGACTTTACAAGGAACTGGGGCTTGGAAAAAAGAAACACACAACAGATGACCAGTTGTTTACAGTAGAGACGGTTTCATGCTTAGGTGCATGCGGACTGGCACCGGCCGTAATGGTCAATGATGAAGTACATCCGAAAATGACACCTGAGAAAATGAGCGAGCTGATCAAGAAGCTGCGGGAGGAAGAGGAATGAGGATAGAAAACAGAATGCAGCTCCAGTTATGGAGAGAAGAGTGTAAGGAAAAGCGGCAGAAAGAAAACTGTTGTATTCTGGTCTGTGGAGGAACAGGATGTCTGGCAGGTGGTTCAGATAAAATCTATGCCCGTTTGAAAGAACTAACTTCCAATATGGATCATGTAACAGTCAAAATCGGTGAAGAAATTGCTCATGTGGGACTTAAGATGAGCGGATGCCATGGATTCTGTGAGATGGGTCCGCTGGTTCGTATTGAACCTTATAACTATTTGTATCTGAAAGTAAAACTGGAAGACTGCGAAGAAATTTTTGAAAAGACGATTCTTCATGGAGAACCGGTTACAAGATTGATGTATGAAGATAATGGTCATGTATATCAGACACAGGAAGAAATTCCATTCTATGCCAAGCAGACCCGTCTGGTGTTGAGAAACTGCGGTCATATTGATGCAGAGCATATTGAAGATGCAATGGCGGTAGGAGCATATGAGTCTTTCGAAAAAGCTGTGTTTGAAATGACTCCGGAAGCAGTGATTAAGACGGTTACAGATGCAGGCCTCGTGGAAGAGGCGGAGCAGGATTTCCGGCGGGAAGAAAATGGTCACAGGTAGCGAGTCAGCCGGAAAAGATCCGTTATGTAGTCTGCAATGGTGATGAAGGAGATCCGGGTGCATTTATGGATCGAAGCGTTATGGAAGGTGATCCTCACCGAATGATCGAAGGTATGATGCTGGCAGCTTATGCAGTACAGGCTCAGGAAGGATATATTTACGTTCGTGCAGAGTATCCGCTGGCAGTACGAAGACTGCAGATTGCTATCGCTCAGGCGGAAGAGAAAGGACTTTTGGGGGATAATATCCTTGGAACAGGATTCAGCTTCAAATTACATATCAATCGCGGAGCAGGTGCTTTTGTATGCGGGGAAGGTTCCGCGCTTACAGCTTCGATCGAAGGCAAGCGAGGCATGCCGAGAGTAAAACCACCGAGAACAGTAGAACAGGGATTATGGGAGAAGCCAACCGTATTGAATAACGTAGAGACTTATGCAAATATCCCGATGATCATTAAAAACGGAGCAGACTGGTACAGCCGTATCGGTACACCGCAAAGCCCAGGAACGAAAGCGTTTGCCCTTACCGGAAATGTAAAAAATACCGGATTGATCGAAGTGCCTATGGGAATAAGTTTACGTGAAATCATCTTTGATATCGGAGGCGGCATCAAAGACGATAAAGGATTCAAGGCAGTTCAGATTGGTGGTCCATCCGGTGGATGTCTGGTAGAATCCCAGCTTGACAGTAAGATGGATTTTGACTCACTGTCAAAGATCGGTGCTATGATTGGTTCCGGTGGACTTGTTGTTATGGATGAAGACACCTGTATGGTAGAGGTTGCAAGATTCTTTATGAACTTCACACAGAGAGAAAGCTGTGGAAAATGCGTTCCGTGCAGAGAAGGAACTAAGCGTATGCTGGAGATTCTGGAACGTATAGTTGCCGGAAACGGAGAAATGAGCGACCTTGATGAACTGGAAGAACTGGCAGACATGATTGAAAATACTGCCTTATGTGGTCTTGGGAAGAGTGCACCAAAGCCGGTTGTAAGTACGATCCATGCATTCCGAAAAGAATATGAAGAGCACATAGTAGATAAGAAATGTCGTGCGGGAGTCTGTTCTAATCTTCGTGTGTTTAAGATTGATCCGGAGAAATGTAAAGGATGTTCAAAATGTGCGAAGAACTGTCCGGTAAATGCGATCACAGGAAAAATAAAATCACCATTTACAATTGATCATTCAAAGTGCATCAAGTGTGGAAGTTGTATCGATAACTGCCCATTTGGAGCTGTTTATACAGAGTAGGGAGGATAGAGATTTATGGGAATTATGACAATTGACGGACAGGCCATTGAGTTCACGGATGAACCTAATGTATTGTCTGTAATAAGAAAAGCCGGGATTGATATCCCTACCTTGTGTTATCATTCGGAATTATCTATCTATGGTGCCTGCCGATTATGCACGGTAGAAGATGACAGAGGGAAAACGTTTGCTTCATGTTCAGAAAAGCCGAGAGACGGAATGATTATTTATACAAATACACCAAGGTTGATGCGCTACCGGAAACTGATACTGGAACTACTTCTGGCTGCTCACTGCAGAGATTGTACGACGTGTATCAAGAGCGGCGAGTGTCATCTGCAGGAACTGGCGCACCGTATGGGAGTTCATGAGATCCGCTTTGAAAATGTAAGAGAGATACAGCCAATTGATACAAGTTCACACGCAATTATCAGAGATCCGAATAAATGTATCCTGTGTGGTGACTGTGTCAGAATGTGTGATAATGTACAGAATATCAATGCAATCGACTTCGCGTATCGTGGAACTGATGCACAGGTAATACCGGCATTTAATAAGAAGATTGCAGAAACAGACTGCGTAGGTTGTGGACAGTGTCGTGTTGTCTGTCCGACCGGTGCAATCAGTATTCATACCAATATTGATGAAGTGTGGGAAGCTTTGGCAGACAAGAATACAAAAGTGATCGCTCAGATCGCTCCGGCTGTACGTGTTGCAATCGGTGATAACTTTGGTTATGCCAAAGGTGAAAATGTGATGGGAAAACTCGTTGGAGTACTGCATCGTCTGGGATTTGATGAAGTATATGACACATCCTATGGCGCAGACCTGACAGTTGTGGAGGAATCCAAAGAGTTTATTGAGAGATTTACTTCCGGTGAGAAGATGCCACTCTTTACATCGTGCTGTCCGGCATGGGTAAAATATTGTGAGAATAAATATCCGGAATTCGTGCCGAATCTTTCAACATGCAGATCACCGCAGCAGATGTTTGGAGCTGTTGTAAGAGAGTATTATAAAGATCCTGAGAAAAATGAAGGAAAGAAGATCGTATCTGTATCAATTATGCCTTGTACGGCGAAGAAGGAAGAAATCTTACGTCCGGAATCTTACACAAATGGCAAGCAGGATGTTGATTACGTGCTTACAACAACAGAAATCGTAAGAATGATCCGCAAATCAGGAATTGTATTTGACAAAGTTGAGATCGAAGCAGCTGATGTACCGTTTGGTATCGGCTCCGGAAGTGGTGTGATCTTCGGTGTTACCGGTGGTGTTACAGAGGCAGTGCTCCGTAGGCTGCAGCAGGGACACAACAGAGTGGATATGGAGTCTATTAAAAAGAGTGGTGTGCGTGGGGACGACGGTATTAAAGTGCTGACTTATAATTATAATGGAAGAGAGATTAAGGCAGCAGTTGTAAATGGCCTTGCAAATGCAGATAAAGTATTGCAGCAGATTAAAAATCACGAAGCAGAGTATGATTTTGTGGAAGTGATGGCCTGCCGCAGAGGATGTATCATGGGTGGAGGTCAGCCGGTGAATGCAGGACCGAGAACCAGAAAAGCAAGAATGAAGGGCTTATATGATACAGATGTAAACACTCAGATCAAGAAATCAAATGAGAACCCAATGATTCTTTCCTTGTACGATACTTTGTTGAAGGGAAAAGAGCATGAGCTTCTTCATAGAAATTTCTCCGGTAAATAAAGTATCTGGTTGTGGAGAATTACATTTGAAATGAAGATATACATTTTCAACAAAAATAGTAATTGAAAATTGTACAAGGTGCAAAAGAGAACCCTAAAAACAAAATATAATGCAAATAAGGACGCTGTTTTTCGTAAATAGCGTCCTTTTTTTACATAAAAAGCGTGGGTATAATAAAGTCATAAGAAATGAACAGTAATAGAAAAATAAGAAGGAGGCACCAAACAATGGGCAATTATTATCTGGCAGTTGATATCGGAGCATCCAGTGGACGTCATATGCTGGCATCCATGGAAGATGGAAAGATGAAACTGGAAGAGGTTTACCGTTTTCCAAATGGAATGGATAACAAAAACGGTACTTTATGCTGGGATGTAGATCGTCTTTTTACAGAAATCAAGAACGGATTGAAGAAATGTAAAGAACTTGGTAAGATTCCGGCAACAATGGGAATTGATACTTGGGGAGTTGACTATGTGCTTCTTGATGAGAAGAATCAGATCCTCGGAGATACAGTAGGTTATCGTGACAGTCGTACGAATGGAATGGATGAGAAAGTGTATGAAAAGATTTCCCTTTCCGCATTGTATGAGAGAACAGGTATCCAGAAGCAGATATTCAATACAATCTATCAGCTGATGGCTGTAAAAGAGACTCATCCGGAGTACCTTGAACAGGCAAAAGCAATCCTGATGATTCCGGATTACTTCCATTTCCTGCTGACAGGTGTGAAGAAAAATGAATATACAAATGCGACAACAGGACAGCTTGTGAATCCGACGACAAATGACTGGGATTATGAACTGATCGATATGCTCGGATACAACAAAGAGATGTTCCAGCCGGTATCTATGCCGGGAACAGTAGTAGGCGAATTTACACAGGACATTCAGAACGAGGTTGGATTCAACTGCAAGGTTGTTCTTCCAGCCACTCATGATACAGGCTCAGCGGTACTTGCGGTACCAACCAACGATGACAATGCCATTTATATCAGCTCCGGCACATGGTCTTTGATGGGAATTGAGAGAAAAGAAGCAGACTGCTCACTGAGAAGTATGCAGGCAAACTTCACAAACGAAGGTGGATACGATCACCGTTTCCGTTACCTGAAAAATATCATGGGACTCTGGATGATCCAGTCTGTAAAGAAAGAATTCACAGAGGATCTTTCTTTTGCAGAGATTTGTGAGAGAGCTTCCAAAGAGACGATCACATCTTTAGTAGACTGTAATGATGACTGCTTCCTTGCTCCGAAGAGCATGATTGAAGCTGTGAAGAAGTTCTGCCGTGATTCCAAGCAGCAGGTGCCTGAAACAGTGGGCGAGATTGCAGCAGTTATCTACAACAGTCTTGCAAAATGTTATGGCGATACGATCGAAGAGATTGAAGCATTAACAGGAAAAAAATACACTACAATCTATGTTGTCGGTGGCGGTGCCAATGCAGGATATCTTAACGAACTGACAGCAAAATATACAGGAAAAAAAGTTTCCGCAGGGCCTTCTGAAGCAACAGCAATCGGAAATATTGTTGTCCAGATGCTACATGATGGAGTGTTTAAAGACCTGCCGGAAGCAAGAACATGTGTTGGAAAATCGTTTGATGTAAAAATATACGAAAATGTGTAATTCAAATTCACAAAAATGGAGGAAGAAAAGATGACAAGATATGAATCAGCCAAAGAAATCTATGCAAAATTAGGAGTGGACACAGACGCAGCAATCGCGAAATGTAAAGAAATTCCGGTTTCTCTTCACTGCTGGCAGGGAGATGATGTAACAGGATTTGACCACGACGGCCCTCTGACAGGAGGAATCCAGACAACAGGAAACTATCCGGGAAAAGCAAGAACTCCGGAAGAACTGTTAGCTGATATGGATAAGGCAATGAGCCTGATGCCGGGTAAAAAGAAAATCAATGTTCATGCATGCTACGCAATCTTTGAAGATGGTGAATTCGTAGATCGTGATAAATTAGAGCCAAAACATTTCCAGAAATGGGTTGATTTTGCAAAAGAAAGAGGAATGGGACTTGATTTTAATCCAACATTCTTCTCACATCCAATGGTAAAAGACGGACTTACACTTTCAAGCTCGGATGAGGAAGTAAGAAACTTCTGGATCGAGCATGGAAAAGCCTGCATCCGCATTTCACAGTATTTTGCGGAGCAGACAGGAGTTCCTTGTGTGATGAATATCTGGACAGGTGACGGATTCAAAGATATTCCGGCTGACCGTATGGGACCTCGTGTACGCTACAAAGAGTCTATCGATGCAATCCTTTCCGAGCCATTTGACACAAACCTTGTAAAACCTTGTGTAGAGTCTAAAGTATTCGGTATCGGTGTTGAGGCTTATACAGTAGGGTCAGCTGAATTCTCACTGAGCTACGCTGCAATGAACAAAGACAAATGTCTGCCACTGATGGACAACGGACATTATCATCCAACAGAAGTAGTATCCGATAAGATTCCGGCACTGCTTACATTCTTCCCGGAGATTGCTCTGCATGTTACACGTCCGATCCGTTGGGATTCAGACCATGTAGTTCTCTTTGATGATGAGACAAAAGAGATCGCAAAAGAGATCGTTCGCTGCGAGAACGGAATTGACCGTACATATATTGCACTGGATTACTTTGATGCTTCCATCAACCGTATCTCCGCATGGGTAACAGGATTCCGCAGCTTCCAGAAAGCACTGCTTGATGCACTTTGTCAGCCAAGCGAGATGCTCAAAGAGCTTCAGGATACAAACCAGATGAGCAAGAAGATGGTTGTTATGGAACAGTGTAAGACACTTCCAATCGGTGATGTATGGGAAGAGTACTGCCGTCAGTGTGGTGTAGAAGCTGAAGGATGGTTTGACGAGATTCAGAAATATGAGGATGAAGTGCTGTCTAAGAGAGCATAATAAAGAGTGAAAAAATGGGGGATATCAGGAAATTGATATGCCCCATTTTTGTTCGAAAATGCGAAGTTGGTCAAGGAATTGAGTATCCTTTTTAAATCAAATTCAGATATTCCAGCGCCTGGCGGATTCCGCCGTCTTCCAAGGCGCCGGTCACATAATCAGCCTGTGATTTCAAGTCTTTAGATCCATTTCCCATAGCAACCTTAAATCCGGCAGCTTGGAACATTGGCAAGTCATTATTGCTATCGCCGAAAGCAATAACATCCCTCTTTTCGTATCCAAGTACATTACTCATAACACTGATCGCAAGTCCTTTGGAACAGCCTTTCATGACAAATTCAATCGTTCTTCCAACAAAAGATCCACTGTGAATAATATAATCATACCATAGGGATAATTCCTGGCATAATTTCTCTGGATTACATCCGGGTGTGCGCTTGGCACTTATTTTGTTAAAGTGAAGATTATGTTCATTTCCACGAATAGGAAGCAGTTTGTCACCGAGTTCCTGAGTGATCAGATCAGCAAACCAGTCTATATCACTTGTATATTCATCCAGATTATAGTACATATAATCATTGCCTTCCAGTACGGGGATAAAACCGTTTGCCTTAATGATCTCTACGGTATTCCATGCCAGGTCGGTTGGCATCTCACGCTCAAATACCCGCGTCCCATTATATTCGATATATGCTCCAAGATTAGCGATAAGTCCGTCAAATCCAATCTCCTTCATAAGATATTCAGGAACAAAAGCGTTTGAACGACCGGTACAGATGAAAGTCTTATGTCCGTTTTTTCTCAACTGTTGAAGTGCAAGTTTTGTATCTTCTGGTGTTCCTTTTACAATATCTAAAATTGTTCCATCTGCATCAAAGAAAAGACATTTTCCCATTGTAAGTATTCCTTCTATATTATAGTATTATCTCTCGCCTAAAAATCCCATGAATTTACGCACAGAGTAATTCAGGATAAGATCCTCCGGAATGTCAGCTTTTTGAGCCAAAGCTTTGGCATACTGGAAATCTCCAACATGTTCTGTGCCGTGGCTGTCACTGGAGAACAGAACCGGATAATTAAAGTGCTTGGACAGATTCAATATTAAGAGATCAGCGTAGGTCGTATCCCCACGATATCCATTCGGACTTAAAGAACTGTTATTGATCTCAAGCAGAACATGGTTCTCCATTGCAGCACGGAAAAGCGCAAAATAATCTACCGGGAATTTCTCGTCATCGCAATGACCGATGATATTAACATTAGGATTCTCCATAGCCTTGATATAAGCACAGGTGTTCTCATCTGCTGTCCCGGACTTGAAAATTGGACGATGCATACTTGCTATCACATAATCCAGAGACTCTAAAATCTCATCATCAAGATCCAGTTTTCCTTCCTGATTCAGAATATTTACCTCTGCACCGTAAAGCATTCTAACACCGAGACGCTTTGGCTGTGCAAATGCAAGGCTGCGGAAATAAGAAATGCGTCCGCCACCAAGCGTTTTCGGACCATGATCGGAAATTCCAAGCATCTTAAGTCCGGCTGCATTCGCAGCTTTTGCCATATCAGTCATGGTTGCACAGGTTCCGTGCCCGCTGGCGATGGAATGTGTGTGGATATCAAATTCATAAGAAGCCATATAATCCAACCCTTCTTTCTAATCGTTCGCGCGAGAGACACAGTGTCGATTAACGTGTCATGTCGCATATATACCCTAATTATGCGGTATTTTGAGTAAAATGTCAATTAATTCGAGGTAAAATACAGAGAAAAAACAAATAAAACACAACACAAACCATGTTGGGATTTGTTGTAACTTTAGAGAAATATAATGTGGGATGTATTGTGTTTTGATTGACTTTAAGGGATAAATAAAGTATAATAAATGTTAATATTGGAAGAAAGGAGTTTAAGAGCAAAATGGGAC
Organism: Ruminococcus sp. OM04-4AA; assembly: GCF_003462585.1. Classification (NCBI taxonomy): domain Bacteria; kingdom Bacillati; phylum Bacillota; class Clostridia; order Eubacteriales; family Oscillospiraceae; genus Ruminococcus; species Ruminococcus sp. OM04-4AA. The sequence goes on from NZ_QTZH01000002.1 coordinate 132,663, forward strand.
TTTATACTTATGACAGTACTCCCATCCCGAAGTCGGACAGAATTCCAAAACTGGTAGAAAACCTGTATGCGAAGATGCCTGAGATTGAGTCGGCGAGAGCAGTACTGATTACGGAGTCGTACAAACAGACTGAGAATGAACCAATGATCATCCGTAGAGCAAAAGCGTTCCAGCACATTTTGGAGAATATTCCGATCACAATCCGTGACCTGGAACTTGTTGTTGGAAGCAGCACACTTGCCCCAAGAGGATGCCAGACATTTCCGGAGTTCTCTTACGAGTGGTTGGAGGCAGAGTTTGATACAGTTGAAACAAGAAGTGCTGACCCGTTCTATATCTCTGAGCAGACGAAGAAGGAACTGAAAGAGGCGAATGCTTACTGGAAGGGCCGTACAACAAGTGACCTGGCTACAGCATATATGGAGCCGGAGACATTACTTGACATTGAACACAATATCTTTACACCTGGAAACTATTTTTACAATGGTGTAGGACATGTGACAGTTAAGTACGGTGAAGTTCTCGAGATCGGATTTTCCGGAATCCGCAAGAAAGCAGAAGATGAGCTTGCTTCTATGAAGGTTAGTGATGGTAACTACCAGACAAAATCACGTTTCCTTGAGGCAGTGATGATCAGCTGTGATGCTGCAATTACATATGCCCGTCGTTATGCAAAGCTTGCACTTGAGATGGCGGAGAAATGTTCTGATCCGGTAAGAAAGAAAGAACTTCTTATCATTGCACAGAATTGTGCGAATGTACCGGAGAAGGGTGCGACAGGATTCTATGAAGCATGTCAGTCCTTCTGGTTTGTACAGCAGCTGTTACAGATTGAGTCCAGTGGACATTCAATATCCCCTGGAAGATTTGATCAGTATATGTATCCTTATTATAAGAAGGATCTCGACAGCGGCAAGATCACAAGAGAGTTTGCACAGGAACTGCTGGATTGTATCTGGGTTAAATTAAATGACCTGAACAAGTGTCGTGATGCGGCTTCAGCAGAAGGATTCGCAGGTTACAGTCTGTTCCAGAACCTGATTGCAGGAGGACAGAATGAAGATGGTATAGATGTTACGAATGATCTTTCATTTATGTGTATTACATCATCTATGCATGTATTCCTTCCAATGCCTTCTCTTTCAGTAAGAGTTTGGAATGGATCACCACATGAATTCTTGATTTATGCAGCAGAACTTACAAGAACAGGAATCGGACTCCCGGCTTATTATAATGATGAGGTTATTATCCCGTCACTTGAGAGCCGTGGACTGACTTTACAGGATGCGAGAGACTACAACATCATCGGATGTGTAGAACCACAGAAGGCTGGTAAGACAAATGGATGGCATGATGCAGCATTCTTCAATATGTGTCGTCCGCTGGAACTGGTATTTTCAAATGGTGTGGACAAGGGTGTACAGATTGGTCCAAAGACAGGTAATGTTGAGGATATGAAGACATTTGATGAATTCTATGATGCTTATAAAGCACAGATGGATTACGCGATCGCACTGCTTGTTAATGCTGACAATGCCATTGATATGGCACATGCGGAGAGAGCACCGTTGCCGTTTCTTGCATGTATGGTTGATGACTGTATCAAGAGAGGAAAAACACTGGAACAGGGAGGCGCTGTATATAACTTTACAGGTCCGCAGGGATTCGGTGTTGCCAATATGGCAGATGCACTTTACGCAGTAAAGAAACTCGTTTATGACGAGAATAAGATCACGATGCATGATCTGAAGATGGCTCTTAGCACAAACTATGGAAAGAGCCTGAGCAACGAGGATGTTGCAGAGATGGTATCAGAGGTTGCTTCTGCAATGAAATCTGCCGGACAGCCGGTAGGTGAGAAAGAAGTTGCAGCAATCCTGAAAACTGTTGTTGCAGCAACAGAATCAGAACAGGTGAAGGCAAACGGCGAGAGAATCCTCAAGCTGATCGATGCAGTGCCGAAGTTCGGAAATGATATTCCGGAAGTTGACGCATTTGCAAGAGATGTTGCCTATACTTATACAAAACCACTGGAGAAATATAAAAACCCGCGTGGAGGTATGTTCCAGGCAGGATTGTATCCGGTATCAGCAAATGTACCGCTTGGCGGACAGACAGGAGCTACACCGGATGGACGTCTGGCACACATGCCTGTAGCCGATGGAGTATCTCCATCAGCAGGTAAGGATGTAAGCGGACCGACAGCAGCTGCAAACTCCGTTTCCAGATTAGACCACTATATTGCTTCAAACGGAACACTGTTCAATCAGAAGTTCCATCCGTCAGCACTGAGTGGAAGAGAAGGACTTGAGAAGTTTGTAGGACTGATCCAGTCATACTTCGATCAGAAGGGAAGCCACATGCAGTTTAACGTTGTCAGCCGTGAGACACTTCTGGATGCACAGAAGCATCCGGAGCAGTACAAACATCTGGTTGTACGTGTAGCTGGATACAGCGCACTGTTTACGACATTGTCCAAGTCACTGCAGGATGATATCATCCGCAGAACGGAGCAGGGATTTTAAGAATAAGAAGGAGACAGCATGGAAGAATATCTGAAGACCAAAGGAAGAATCTTCGATATCCAGCGGTATTCCATCCATGATGGGAATGGAATTCGAACCATTGTGTTCCTAAAGGGCTGTGTGCTCAGATGCCGCTGGTGCTGTAATCCGGAATCACAGCACTACGAGATCGAGACAATGATGGTACAGGGAGAACCGAAAGTGATCGGTGAGGACACTACGGTTGCAGAAGTAATGAAGACGGTAGAAAAAGATCGTACTTATTATAGAAGAACCGGAGGCGGACTTACACTTTCCGGAGGCGAAAGCCTTTGCCAGCCGAAGTTCGCGAGAGACCTTCTGCGAGCAGCGAAAGAGTCAGGAATCACAACTGCGATGGAAAGTATGGGATGCGCACCATACAGTACAATCGAAGAGATTCTTCCATATTTAGACCAGTATCTGCTGGATATCAAACATATGAATCCGGAGAAACATAAAGAATTTACAGGACGCTCGAATGAACTGATGTTAGAGAACGCAAAGAAGATTGCAGATTCTCATATGACAGAGTTGAGTATCCGTGTTCCAGTTATTCCAGGATTCAATGATACAGAGCTGGAGATTCGTGATATTGCCGCATATGTCCGTAAGCTTGGCAATGTGAGAAGAATGCATCTTCTTCCTTACCACAGACTGGGACAGGACAAATATGACGGATTAAATCGTCCATACCTGATGGGGGATGTAAAACCACCGACAAATGAAAAGATGGAACGACTTCTGAAAGTAGCAGAAGAAGTTTCCGGTGTAGAGTGCCGGATCGGTGGTTAAAAATAAAAAACACAATTAGATAATCTACACGAAGTCGAAAACAGAGAAAATAGTGAAAATAATCACAAGAAACAACAAAAACAACGGCTGTTCAAATTGACTAATGTGGGATTGTGTGGTAAAATAAGTTAAGAAACAACACAAAACAAAAGTTTTGACACGATTCCAAGGAGGAGAAAAAATGCAAAACGAATACGAAATCAAAAAAGAAATGTGTGAAATCGGAAGAAGAGTTTACAACCGTGGAATGGTTGCAGCTAATGACGGAAACTTTTCTGTAAAACTGAACGACCATGAGTTCCTGTGTACACCAACAGGTGTCAGCAAAGGATTCATGACGCCAGAGTACATCTGTAAAGTAGATGAGAATGGTAATGTTCTTCAGGCAAATAAAGGATTCAGACCATCTTCAGAAATTAAGATGCACATGCGTGTGTACAGAGAGAGACCAGACGTTCAGTCTGTAGTACATGCTCATCCACTGTACGCTACAACATTCGCTATCGCTGGTATTCCGCTTACACAGCCAATCATGCCAGAAGCAGTTATCGCTCTTGGATGTGTTCCGATCGCTAAATACGGTACACCTTCTACAATGGAGATTCCGGACGCTATCGAGCCATACCTTCAGCACTTTGATGCAGTTCTTCTTGAGAACCACGGAGCACTTGCTTACTCAGACAGCCTTCTGAGCGCATACCACAAGATGGAGTCTCTTGAGTTCTACGCACGTCTGTTATGGCAGTCCATGCAGGTTGGCGGACCTCAGGAACTGAACGATGAGCAGGTTCAGAGACTGTACGAACTGAGAAGACAGATGGGACTTCCAGGAAAACACCCGGCAAACCTTTGCCCGAACGCTAAAGCTGGTAAGCCAAGCTGCCATTCATGCGGTGGAAACTGTGGCGGATCTTCAGCAGCAGCTCCAGAAGGAACAGATGCTGATCTTGTAGCTTCTATCACAAAGAAAGTTATGGAACAGCTGGGAATGTAATCTGACAGATTAGTAAAGGAGCAATGCTATGAATGAGCAGGAAATTACCAGTGCAGTTCAGGCTGTGCTGGATCAGATGAAGGAAGCAGCTCCACAACATACACACAAACATGTCTGTAAATGCAAAAAGCATCAGATGACATTGAAGCTTGCCAATGCCTTGATTGAAAAAGTTAAGGCAGAAGCGGCACGTGTGGGCGTGAATGCGGTTGTAGCAGTTTCCGACAAGGCAGGCAGACCTGTAGCCGTCCAGTGTATGGATGACGCCTACATAGCAAGCTTTGACATTGCATTGAACAAGACATATACTTCCGCGAGCCTTAAGATGTCCACAGCAGAGTTAAGTCAGTTGAGTCAGCCGGGACAGCCGTTATACGGAATTCAGTTTACGAATGACGGTAAGATCGTGATCTTCGGGGGTGGAGAGGTACTCGAAGCTGATGGCAAGATCGTCGGTGCACTCGGAGTCAGCGGTGGAACTGCTGAGCAGGACACAGCAATCGCAGCTTACGGAAAACAAGTCTTCAAGGAGGTATTAGAGTGTCTATAAATGAACAGATGGTTCAGGACATCGTACAGGACGTTCTTGCAAAGATGCAGATCGCTTCTGATGTACAGGGAGACCGCGGTGTATTCAAGGATATGAACGAGGCCATTGAGGCAGCGAAAGCGTCCCAGAAGATCGTGGCTAAGATGTCACTGGATCACAGAGAGAAAGTTATCTCCAACATTCGTAAAAAGATCAAGGAGAATGCAGAAATCCTGGCCCGCATGGGAGTTCAGGAGACTGGCATGGGAAATGTCGGACATAAAATTTTAAAACACCAGCTTGTAGCTGAGAAGACTCCGGGAACAGAGGATATCACTACACAGGCATGGTCAGGAGACAGAGGTCTTACATTGATCGAGATGGGACCGTTCGGAGTAATCGGAGCGATCACACCTTGTACAAACCCAAGTGAGACAGTTCTCTGTAACACAATCGGAATGTTCGCAGGTGGAAATACAGTAGTATTTAACCCACATCCGGCAGCAATCAAAACATCAATCTACGCAGTTAATCTTCTGAACGAAGCATCTGTTGAGGTTGGTGGACCGGACAACATTGCTTGTACAGTAGAGCATCCGACACTTGAGACAAGTAACATCATGATGAAACATCCTGCAATTCAGCTGATCGCTGCAACAGGAGGTCCGGGAGTTGTTACAGCAGTTCTTTCTTCAGGAAGAAGAGGAATCGGAGCTGGAGCAGGTAACCCACCGGCACTCGTTGATGAGACAGCAGATATCCGTAAGGCAGCTGAGGACATTGTAAACGGATGTACATTTGATAACAACCTTCCGTGTATCGCAGAAAAAGAGATTGTTGCAGTTGATTCTATCGTTGATGAACTGATGCACTACATGGTAAATGAGCAGGGATGCTACCTGGCTTCCAAGGAAGAGCAGGATGCACTGACAAATGTAGTTCTTGCAGGCGGAAAGCTGAACAGAAAATGTGTTGGACGTGATGCAAAGACACTGCTTGGAATGATCGGAGTTACAGTTCCGGACAATATTAGATGTATTACATTTGAAGGACCAAAGGAACACCCACTGATCGCAACAGAGCTTATGATGCCAATTCTTGGTGTAGTAAGAGCGAAAGATTTCGACGATGCTGTAGAGCAGGCTGTATGGCTTGAGCATGGTAACAGACATTCCGCTCACATTCATTCCAAGAATGTAGATCGTATTACAAAATATGCAAAAGCAATTGACACAGCAATTCTTGTTAAGAACGGACCATCCTATGCGGCACTTGGATTCGGAGGCGAAGGCTTCTGTACATTTACAATTGCCAGCAGAACTGGTGAAGGACTTACAAGCGCAAGCAGCTTCACAAAGAGAAGACGTTGCGTAATGACAGACAGCTTATGTATAAGATAACGGAGGTATAGACAATGGAAATGAATTCTGCTAATGTAGAAGCTGTTGTAAAACAGGTACTTGAGAGCATGCTGGAAAAGAAAGTTCCAGAAGCAGCTCCGGCACAGAAAGCAGCAGGAAATGAAATTCCAAAGACAGCTCACGTAGCTATGCTTACAGCACTTGAGCATTTTGAAATCAAAGAGTATCCGATGCCGGAAGTTGGTGACGGAGATATTCTTGTTAAAGTTGAAGGATGTGGTGTTTGTGGAACAGACGCTCACGAATTCAAGAGAGACCCATTCAGCCTTATTCCTGTAGTACTCGGACATGAGGGAACAGGTGAGATCGTTAAGATGGGTAAAAACGTTAAAGTTGACAGCGCTGGAAAAGCTCTGAATCTTGGAGATAAAGTTGTTACATGTATGATCTTCAAGGATGATCCGGAGATCACAATGTACGACCTCAACAAACAGAACGTAGGCGGAGCTGATGTATACGGACTTCTCCCGGACGATGATGTTCATCTGAATGGATGGTTCTCAGATTACATCCTGATCCGTGAGGGATCTACAGTATTCAACGTAAGTGATCTGGATCTGAAATCCCGTGTACTGATCGAGCCATGTGCAGTACTTGTACATGCAGTAGAAAGAGCTAAGACAACAGGAATCTTAAGATTCAACAGCAGAGTTGTTGTTCAGGGATGTGGACCGATTGGACTGATCTGTATCGCAGTTCTTCGTACAATGGGTATTGAGAATATCGTAGCTGTAGACGGAGAGCAGAAGAGACTTGACTTTGCTAAGAGAATGGGAGCTGAGAAGTCAGTTAACTTCAAAGATTTCCAGGGAATCGATGCACTTGCACAGGGAGTAAAAGATGCATTCGGCGGACATGCTGCTGACTTCGCATTCCAGTGTACAGGATCACCGATCGCTCATGCAAACATTTACAAATTCATCCGCAATGGTGGTGGACTTTGTGAGCTTGGATTCTTTATCAATGGTGGAGATGCAACAATCAACCCACACTTCGATCTTTGCTCAAAAGAAATCACACTGGTTGGCTCATGGGTATACACTCTGAGAGATTATGCAACTACATTTGATTTCCTTAAGAGAGCAAAAGCAATCGGACTTCCGATGGATGATCTGATCACACATGAGTTCCCGCTCGAGCAGATCAATGAGGCTCACCAGACAAACCTGGCTATGAAAGGTCTTAAGATTGCAATCATCAACAAATAAGGTGAGAGAGTATGGAAGCAGTAGGTATGCTGGAAGTATTCGGACTTGCAACGGCATTTGCAGCGGCTGACGCCGGATGTAAGGCAGGAAATGTAAGACTGGAGAACTTCGATAAAAATAAACCTGCGAATGCAGACGAATTGCCTGTACCGTTGATCGTAATGGTCAAGTTCCGCGGACAGGTTGCAGATGTGGAGGCAGCACTTGAGGCTGCTACAGCGAAAGCAGAGTCAATGACAGGAATTGTCACAAAGTATAAGATCTCAAGACCGACTGAGGACACTGAGAAGATGCTTAAGCTTAACGCATTTGATAAAGGAACACCACACAAAGTAACAGACGAAGAAGTCGAAGAAATTTAGGAGGATATTACAATGGCAATGGCACAGCTTGCATTAGGAATGGTAGAAACAAGAGGACTTACAGCAGCAATCGAGGCTGCAGATGCAATGACAAAAGCAGCAGAGGTTACACTTGTAGGAACAGAGAAGATCGGATCCGGACTTGTAACAGTTATGGTTCGTGGAGATGTTGGAGCTGTTAAAGCAGCAGTTGAGACAGGTGCTGACGCAGCTGGAAGACTTGGAGAACTCGTAGCTACACACGTAATCCCAAGACCACACAACGACGTTGAGAAGATCCTTCCTACAGTATAGTTTGAAGTCAAACAGCTAGAAAAGGAGCAGTCTCATGGGAAAAGCGTATGGATTCTTTGAAATCCCAAGCGTTACGGCAGCAGTGGTAGCCGTGGATATCATGTGCAAGACTGCTGATGTGCAGTTCGTTACATGGGAGAAAAAACTGGGTGGAAGACTTGTCACGATCATAATTCGTGGTGATGTATCCGCAGTTGCGCAGGCCATTGAAGCTGCCGAGCAGAATGGAATCAAAAAACCAGTGAGCACAGTAGTGATCCCAAGTCCTCACGAGGAGATCTTGAGAATCATTAACACAAGTGTAAACAAGGTTGTATAGGAGGCAGCTACAGATGGCAGACGAAAAAGAAAAGAAAACAACAACAGCCAAAGCGCCAGCCAAAACTGTACGCAGAGTAAAAAAGACGGCGCAAAAGGTAGAAACGGTTCAGAAGAAACCGGAAGTTCAGAAGGAGGAACGCAGAATGTCACAGGAAGCATTAGGAATGGTTGAAACAAGAGGACTTGTAGCATCTATCGAGGCAGCAGATTCAATGTTAAAGGCTGCTAACGTAGCACTCGTTGGAACAGAGAAGATCGGATCCGGTCTTGTAACAGTTATGGTTCGTGGAGACGTTGGAGCAGTTAAATCAGCAGTTGAGTCTGGAGCAGAGTCAGCAGGAAGACTTGGAGAGCTTGTAGCTACACATGTAATCCCAAGACCACATACAGATGTTGAGAAGATTCTTCCACAGATCAAATAATAGTCAAAGGTAAATAAAACCGGTACTTTCAGGGGATTAAGCGCCGGGCGCTGATCCCCTGAGAGTGCTTAAATAAGTAAGTGGAGCAATCCACTTTGCGAGGAGACACAAATATGGATAACAGTAATGTGGAATTAATTACAAAAATGGTTCTCGAAGCAGTAGAGAAAAAGAATGCTGCTCAGTCTGGAGAAGGTTTTCTCGTTCCAATCGGAGTGTCCGCAAGACATATCCATCTCACACAGGAGCATGTCGAGATTCTGTTTGGAGAAGGCTACCATCTTACAAAGTTCAAAGAACTTATGGGTGGACAGTTTGCATCAAACGAAAAGGTTACAATTGTTGGTCTTAAATTAAGAGCAATCGAGAATGTAAGAGTTCTTGGACCAGTCAGAAAGAATACTCAGGTAGAGATTTCTGCAACAGATGCAATCAGCCTCGGTGTAAAAGCACCAATCAGAGAATCAGGAAATATTGCAGGAAGCGCACCAATCGCGATCATCGGACCAAAAGGTGCGGTGTATCTGAACGAGGGATGCATTGTTGCGAAGAGACATATTCACATGGCTCCGAAAGATGCGATGGCAGCAGGAGTTCATGATGGTGATATCGTATCTGTAAAAGCAGATAATGAGAGAGGAACCATCTTTAACAACGTACAGATCCGTGTAGATGACAGCTTTACACTTGAGATGCACATCGATACAGATGAAGCAAATGCAGCGCAGATTAAGAGCGGGGATACCGTGAGGATTGTATCATGTTAATGGGAAAAGTTGTTGGCAGTGTTGTATCAACACGCAAGAATGAAAACTTAGTCGGAAATAAATTCATGATTGTAGAAGTGGCAGATCATATGCGTCAGGGAGCAAAACAGATCATTGCAATCGATAAGATCGGCGCAGGAATCGGCGAATACGTTCTGGTTGTACAGGGAAGTGCTGCGAGAATCGGAAGTGGTATGCCGGAAGCACCGATCGATGCTGCAATCGTTGGAATTATTGACGAAGGATTAGGACTGGAGTAGTGAAATTATGGATATGAAAGAATTAAGCAGCATATTGCAGCAGAACGGTATCGTTGGTGCTGGTGGTGCAGGCTTTCCTACATATGCTAAATTAGATGAACGTGCAGAGACAATCATTCTGAACTGTGCAGAGTGTGAGCCACTGCTTCGACTTCACAGACAGCTCCTTGAGAAATATGCAAAGGAGATCATTGATACATTTCATATGATCGGCGAGACAGTCGGTGCGAAAGAAGTCATCATTGGTATTAAGAAAGCTTACACAGCAACGATCGAAGCTGTAAAGGCCGTTATGGGACAGTATCCGGAAGTAAGACTTGGACTGTTGGATGAAGTATATCCGGCAGGTGATGAGGTTGTTCTTATTTATGAGACAACAGGTAAAGTTGTAAGACCGGGCGGACTTCCAATCGAAAGCGGCGTAGCTGTATTCAACGTAGAGACAGTTTACAATGTATACAGAGCACTGAATGAGAAGACACCTGTTGAGGACAAGCTTGTATCAGTAGTAGCTGAGGTAGAGCACCCAATCACAGTACGTGTTCCAATCGGAACACCACTGGAAGAGGTAGTAGCTCTTGCCGGCGGTGTGACTACAAAAGATGCAGTTTACTTCGTTGGTGGACCTATGATGGGTAATATCGGAACAGGAGCGCAGCCTGTTACAAAGACAACAAATGCAATCCTTGTTCTTCCGAAAGACCATCACATCATTCAGAAGAAATTAAAGAAAAACTCAATCGATATGAAGAGAGCAGCAGCTTGCTGTTGCCAGTGTACAATGTGTACAGACTTATGTCCAAGACATCTGTTAGGACATCCGATTGAGCCAAATAAATTTATGCTTGCAGCAACATGCAAGGATGTACAGGAGCCGAACATCTTCATCAATACGTTGTTCTGCTCATCCTGCGGACTTTGTGAGATGTATTCCTGTTTCCAGGGACTTTCACCAAGAAGTCTTATGGCAGAGTACAAGGGAGGTCTTCGTGCAAACGGAATCCGTCCTCCGAAAGTAGAAGCAAAACCTGTAGGACCGGAAAGAGAATACAGAAAAGTTCCGATGGAGAGACTTATGGCGCGTCTTGATCTTACGAGATATAACCGTGAAGCACCGCTTGATGAATCAGCAGTGCCGGTTAAGACAGTACGTATTCTGTTAAGTCAGCATATTGGAGCACCTGCTTCTGCAATTGTGAAAGCAGGCGACATGGTAACTAAAGGACAGATGATTGCTGAACCAGGAAAGGGATTAAGCGTTGGAATCCACGCATCCGTGAATGGTTTAGTTACAGAAGTAAATGAGAAATATATTGTCATAGAATCTCAGGAAGGACGTGCAGGCAATGAGTAAGGCTATTGGAATGGTAGAATATAAGACTGTTTCAGCAGGTATTACCGCAGCTGATGCTATGGTAAAGACTTCTGAAGTCAGCATAATCGAAGCACAGACAGTATGTCCGGGCAAATATATCGCGATCATTACAGGTGACTTAAGTGCCGTTAAAGCAGCAGTGGATAATGCAAAAGAGATGCATGGTCTTCACCTGATCGACAGTTTTGTGCTCGGTAATCCGCACGAGTCCATCTTCCCGGCAATCTACGGTGCTGCACATATTGAAGACGTATCCGCTCTTGGTATTATGGAGACATACGATGCATCTTCAATTATTGTAGCTGCTGATGAGGCTGCGAAGACGGCTATCGTTGATTTGATCGAGCTTCGTATCGCACGTGGTATGTGCGGAAAATCCTACATGCTGCTCACTGGTGAAGTGGCTGCTGTAGAAGCTGCAATCGAAAAAGCTAAGGAAGCAATCAAAGATAGAGGAATGTTCCTTGACTCTTCCGTTATTGCTCATCCGGATGCTCAGATTCGCGACGCAATCTTATAATGAACTCTGCTTTAATGTCTGAGGGAATTATAGTTCAATACCAGTAACATTATATTGGACTTAGGACAGGAGGCAGTTAGATGCTTGCGATAGAGAGAAGAAATGAAATATTAGAAAAACTGCAGAACGATAGAAGAGTCGTAGTAAGCGAACTGAGTCAGATTTACGAGGTTTCTGAGGAGACAATCCGAAGAGACCTCGATAAACTGGTTCAGGACGGTTTCGCCATAAAAAGCTATGGCGGTGCCGTGATCAATGAAAATGTGAATATCGAGCTTCCTTTCAACATCAGAAAGAATCGCAATATTGTTGGTAAACAGCATATTGCGGAACTGGTGAGTGAACAGATCAAAGATGGGGACAGCATCATGCTTGATGCAAGTTCTACAGCAGTATATGTTGCAAAGACACTTCTTGAACAGGGAAAGAAGAATCTTACCGTGCTCACAAACTCTGTGGAGATTATCATAGAGCTTTTTGGGGCGCAGGATTGGAAGGTTCTCTCTACCGGAGGAGAGTCAAGAGAAGGATCCTTTGCACTGGTAGGTTATCAGACAGACCGGATGCTTCGATCTTATCATGTAGATAAGGCAATTATCTCTGCAAAGGGAATCGATATGAACGCTGGACTTACAGATTCAGATGATCTGCATGCGAATAATAAGCGAACAATGCTGACAAGAGCAAAAGAAAAAAATTCTTGCTGTAGACAGCAGTAAGTTCGATCAAGTAGCATTTGCTGAGATAGGTTCATTAGATCAGATCACAACTATAGTTACGGATGCAAAGCCGGAAACAAGATGGCTTCAGCATTTTGATAAGATTGGTGTAAAATGTATCTATCCAAAGTAAGGAAGGGCAGTTATGAAAAGCTTTCAGATTAAAACTAGAGTAAATTTTGGAGATAATGCGCTGGATCGACTGGCAGAAGTGCCATATAAGAAGATCCTGATCGTTACAGACCCATTTATGGCGAAAAGCAAAAATCTGAACCTGATTCTCGATCCAATCAAAAAAGCAGGTAAGGAATATGATATCTTTCAGGATATTGTTCCGGATCCACCGATTGAGAAGATCAGTCTCGGTGTTAAGAAGATGCTTGAATATAAGCCGGATGCAATTGTTGCAGTTGGTGGCGGATCAGCAATTGACTCCTCCAAGTCAATCCGTGAATTTGCACTTCGCGTAGATCATTACGCAGAGGTAGGGCTGATCGCAATCCCGACAACAAGCGGTACAGGATCAGAGGTAACTTCATTTGCCGTTGTATCAGACCCGGCAGAGCAGAGAAAATATCCACTGGTATCCTGGGAATTGACACCGGACGAGGCAATCCTCGATGCAGAACTTGTAAAGAGTGTGCCAGCGGCGATTACAGCAGATACAGGAATGGACGTATTTACACACGCACTTGAAGCATGTGTAAGTACAGATAGAAGCGATTTCTCAACAGCACTTGCAGAGAAATCAATTGAGTTGGTTGGAGTATTCCTTCTCAGAGCATATCTGGATGGAAATGATACTCATGCACGTCAGAAGATGCATTCTGCATCCTGTCTGGCAGGATTGGCATTCAACTCAGCATCTCTCGGACTGAACCATGGTATGGCTCATCAGTTAGGTGCAAAGTTCCACATCCCACACGGGCGTGCGAACGCAATGCTTCTTCCACATATCATTGAATTCAACAGTGATATCAATAAACATAGTAAGAGTCAGAAAGAATATCTTCCGGCTGTTAAGCGTTATGCAACCGTAGCTCAGATCCTTGGACTGAGCAGCTACAATGAGATTATGACAGTCAGATCCCTTGTAAACTGGGTACAGTTTATGTTAAAAGAGATGGATATTCCGCTGTCAATCTCTCAGATGGGTACAATCTCAGAGGAAGAGTACTTCAATGCAATCGACAGTATGGCAGATGCCGCACTCGAGGATGGATGTACAGCAACAAACCCAAGAGTACCAAATAAGGAAGATGTTATTGAAATCTACAAGAAATTGTGGAAATAATAAGCATAAAAAAGAAGCTGCGATGTGTACAGCTTCTTTTTTTATGCTTATTTATGGCAAAATTGCCGGAATTCTTATCTGAACTTCCGTACCTTCTCCTTTTGCACTGGAAAAACTTAGTCCATAGCGCTCACCGTATAAAATCTGTAATCTGCGATGTGTATTATAAACAGCGGAACAAAACATTGTATGGCACTTGTGTTGTATTTGTTCCACGAAAATGATATAATTTACATTGGAGGTACTGTTTATGGATAAAGAAAACAAAGCCTATTCAATGAGTATTCGAGTGTCGAAAGATGAACTTGAAAAATTGAAACAGGCAGCACGTATAGAAGCGTATTCATCTTATAGTGAGTTTGTAAGAAGGACGGCTCTTTTAGAAGCATCCCATATTCTTGCATCTCAGAATAGCAAAGAAAATAATAATGAAGGAGAATAACAATGCCTAGAATCATTGATTTATTTGCAGGCTTAGGAGGAATACGTTTGGGATTTCAAGAGGCTATGGATGTTCTCGGATTAGAAACAGAATGTGTTTTTTCTTCTGAAATTAAGCAATATGCAATTAAGGCTTATAAAGATTTTTATGGTAAGGACGAAGTTGTAAATGGAGATATTACTCAAATTGATGTAGTTGACATCCCTGATTTTGATGTTCTCCTCGCAGGCTTCCCATGCCAACCATTTAGCTCGGCCGGAGTCAGAAAAGGATTTAAAGATACTAGAGGAACAATGTTTTTTGAAATTGAAAGGATTCTCAAAGGGAAGATCGAATCAGGACATCCTGCCATGGGATTTCTTTTAGAAAACGTTGAAGGATTAATCAACCATGATGGTGGAGATACCTTGAAAATAATCATTGATCATTTGGAAGCATTAGGTTATAAGGTTTCATATAAATTATTAGATTCGAAATTTTTCGGATTACCACAGAGTAGAAAAAGAGTGTATATTGTCGGAACACTCACAGATAAGGTGAGCCTTGATGATTTTGATGAAAGTATCAAGACGTTGGATAGTGTTTTGGAACAAGGATTACCAACAGTTGATTCAGACTTCACAAGAAAACTCTTTACTTATTACACTCCTGAAGAAGTAAAGGGTAAGTCCATTAAAGATAAACGAGGTGGAAAAAATAATATCCATTCATGGGATATTGATTTAAAAGGAGTTACAACACCAGAAGAAAAAGAATTCTTGAGCCTTTTATTGAAAGAAAGAAGAAAAAAGCATTGGGCTGAGGAAATTGGAATAACTTGGATGGATGGAATGCCATTGACTGAAGAGCAAATTAGAACCTTTTACGATGTCCCAGAGCTGCATGAGATGTTGAATCACCTTCATGAAATGGGATATTTGGCATTTGAGCATCCTAAAAAGCAGATTGAAAAAGACGGCACAAAAGTAAGAGTCCCTGATACAGATTTACCTAAAGGATATAATATTGTTGCAGGAAAATTATCCTTTGAGTTTTCAAAGATTTTAAGTCCTGATGAGATGGCACCTACATTGGTTGCTATGGATGTTTCTAAATTAGGTGTAGTTGATGGAAATGGAATTCGCAGATTATCCATTAGAGAATGTCAACGATTGTGTGGTTATCCAGACGAATACTCACTTGATCAATTAAGTGAAGGAGATGCATTTGATTTACTTGGAAATACTGTATGTGTTCCTGTTATTAAAGAAATTTCCTTACGATTAGGAGAAATATATCAAAAACAAAGATAGGGGGAAGGAAAATGCGATTGACGGCACAGCAAGTGTACGATAAGCTGATTAATGAAGATGCTATTTTAACCTTAGAAGGTCAAATTAAATTCTTTTTAGGCGAAGTCAGTATTATTGTAAAACAAAAAGATGTTGTTGGTAATATTATGCAGGAGTGGTTGCAAGGTTGGATGGATCATAACGGGATTGAATATGCTCCTGACACTAATTCTCAGATGCCACCAGACTTTTATTTGAACCCAGATGATAAAACACAGAATTTGTTGGAAGTGAAAGCTTTCAATCGTTCGAATAGTCCGGGTTTCGATATTGCAGACTTTAGAATGTATGCATCGGAAATTTTAGAAAAGCCATATATGTTGGATGTAGATTATCTGATTTTCGGATATGATATGAGCGAAGATGGTGTTGTTACAATTAAGGATGTTTGGTTGAAAAAAGTATGGGAAATTACTAGGAGAATGGAAAACTATCCTATCAATCTCCAGGTAAAAGATGGAGTAATCCATAAGATTCGCCCAGGTGTTTGGTACTCTGATAACTCAACCGATTATAAAATGTTTGAATCATTGGAAGATTTTATCTCTGCTATTGAAGAAACAACATTTAAGGAGCCTAAGTTAAGGGATAGTATTGCCTCAACATGGCTGACAAAGTTTAACAAAGCATATAAAGCTCGTTATGGTAAAGAATTAAATGTTCCTAGATGGAACGATATTAAAGATAAATATGATGTTGGAACCGTTAGAAGATATGAAAAAGCGGAAGCTACATTAAAAAAATCAGAAGCAGCTTTGAAAAAATGCGAAGATAGAGTTTTGATGTGGGCACAGAAGCTGTCTGAAGCGAAAACAGATAAACAAAAAATAAAAGCCGAGGAAAGCCTTAAAAAAGCAAATGTTTCTTTGGAAAGTGCAAAAGACAGAGTAAAGGAAGCAAAGAATAGACTCGAAGCATATGCTCAGATGCTTGGTTAAAGAGGTGATATTTGGGAGCATGAGCGTAATCAAAACCATAATAGAAAAGATGAAACTCAAAGAAATCTGTGCAGTATTATTTATTGCAGGGATTATAATTACATATATGCCACAAGACTATGCTATGAAATTTAGCATTGTGGAATTTCGTGAAACTTATCAAACTTATATCAGTGTCGGGCTCATAATCATTGCCGCCTTCTATATTTTTAGTTTTATTACATGGGTCAGTGAGAAGATATTTTTCAAATTCCATAATCCGGAAAAAATAGGAAAGAATTATTTGAAAAATGTAATGTCAGCCGATGAGATGGGGTTTTTAGTCGAAAAATTTTACGATCGAGAAAGTAATGTTTTTCGAAATACCGCCTATATCGATATGAGTGATGGGCGAGGAGCTGGATTAACAAGTAAACATGTTATCTATCTCTCTTCGAATATTAGTAATTGGAATTCCTTTGCATATAATTTGCAACCATGGGCATACAAATTCCTTAATAAAAATTTGAAAGAAGGAAATATTGTTGTAAGTGGTTCTAGTGTACAATTTCAACTTAAATGATTAAGCCAAGCAGCAGTCATCCGCCTCCTCTTGCATTTGATTTGCAAGAGCTTGCTGCGGGAAAAGAGAGTGTCGATACTTGATGCTTCAAGTGGCATTACATATCCACCACGTATAGATTTCTCCTTGGATGGAGATGAATGCCGGTATCCAGCCTCGCCGAGATCGTCTGCAACTTCAAAATATCATGTGTAAGAGAATGTTCTTCTGTAGCCGGTAAAGCTACGGAAGAATGTTCTCTTTTTATAGTATATTAATTGAGTGTTATCTGAAAGAATTGTTGTATATACTATATCAAATACCTGAGAAATGGACAGGAAGCGTGAAATGAGATTACCTATTTATATAGAAGCAGCAATGGGAGTTTTTCTGGTAGTGATTCTGGCAATGGCAGGAAGAAACGGAATGATTCCTCAGAACCAGAAAAATAATGTTATGAAACAGTCAGAAGTAGAACAGAAATCAGATTCTGACATACAAAACGAAAAGGAAGGAGTTGCGGAAGAGGCAACAGATTCGATAGAAGAAGTTGCACAGACTGACAGCGTAGCAATAACAGCACAGATGTGTTCTCCGGCCGGGCAGTATCCGGTTATGGGGGAGAGTGTTGTTACGGTGGATGAGCTTGCAGATTATTTCAATCAATCGGGATACGAATATCCGTCGGAAGAACTGGCAAAAGGTGGAGCAGATACCATAGAAACATTCTGCCAGATCTACTGTGAAGAAGCAGAGGCAGAAGACATCCGGGCAGAGGTTGCATTTACCCAGGCAATGAAAGAGACTGGATTTCTTCAGTTTGGCGGTGATGTAAGTATTGAACAGTTCAATTTTGCCGGAATAGGAACAACCGGGGGAGGAGTGCCGGGAAATTCTTATCCGGATGTCAGAACAGGAGTGCGGGCACAGATACAGCATCTGAAGGCCTATGCGACAGATGAACCGCTGAATCAGACTTGCGTGGATAACCGTTATGAATATGTGAAAAAAGCTTCCGCACCTTATGTACAATGGCTGGGACAGAAAGAGAACCCGGAAGGAGCCGGTTGGGCGACAGGAGAGAACTACGGGTATGATATTGCAGGGATGTTGCAACATTTACTTCTAAAAGAGCAAGGTTAAGAAGATATGGCTGGACTTCCGGCTGTGGTTATGATATTTTAAGATTTCTTAAAGAAAGGGAAATCCCTTGACAAATCAGCCTTTGACAGCTATAGTAGTAACAGTTAAAAAGTATTTAACAACTATGTAAAGATACAGGTGTTGAAGAAGAGGAGTACATCATTACTTCC
Source organism: Ruminococcus sp. OM04-4AA (assembly GCF_003462585.1). Lineage (NCBI taxonomy): Bacteria > Bacillati > Bacillota > Clostridia > Eubacteriales > Oscillospiraceae > Ruminococcus > Ruminococcus sp. OM04-4AA. The sequence goes on from NZ_QTZH01000002.1 coordinate 151,052, forward strand.
CACAGAGAGAACCGTTCAGATTGCTAAGAGGATCTGGCTGTGAGACGGTTTGGAAAAAGGATGATGGAAGGTAGCTTCGGAGTCGGAATTCTGAAAGGTCGAAGAGGTTGGATAGGAGTTCCCGGAGTCGTTCACGTTACAGAACGAAGAGATGTATATGTAAAGAACAAGGTTAATACAAACAGTAATAAGTTCTTACATATATAAATAAGGTGGTACCGCGAGATTTTCGCCCTTTACGTGAAGTAGAGGGCGTTTTCTAGTTATAGAAGAAAGAGATATCCACTTTTAAAACAATGAGATTGTGGAAAACAACTACAAAATTAACATAATATGTGGAAAAAGGAGAACAATCATGAGCAAAGAACTCGCAAAGACTTACGATCCGAAACAGATCGAAGAGAAACTCTATGAGAGATGGTGTGAGAACAAGTATTTTCATGCTGAAGTAGACAGAAGTAAGAAACCATTTACAACAGTAATGCCGCCTCCGAATATTACAGGAAAGCTGCATATGGGACATGCACTTGACAATACACTGCAGGATATTCTGATCCGTTACAAGAGAATGGAAGGATATAACGCACTGTGGATCCCGGGAACAGACCATGCAGCAATCTCTACAGAGGTTAAGGTTACAAATCAGCTCAAAGAAGAGGGAATCGACAAGAAAGAACTCGGACGTGAGGGATTCCTTGAGAGAACCTGGCAGTGGAAAGAAGAGTACGCAGGAACAATCGAGAATCAGCTGAAGAAGCTTGGTATTTCCTGTGACTGGGACAGAGAGCGTTTCACAATGGACGAGGGATGTTCCAAAGCTGTAGAAGAAGTATTCATCAACTTATACAACAAGGGATATATTTATAAAGGATCCAGAATCATCAACTGGTGTCCGAAATGTAAGACATCTCTGTCAGACGCAGAGGTAGAGCATGAGGATCAGGACGGAAACTTCTGGCACATCAAGTACCCGATCGCCGGAACAGACCGTTTCCTTGAAATCGCAACAACACGTCCGGAGACATTACTTGGAGATACAGCAATTGCTGTTCACCCGGATGATGAGAGATACAAAGATATCGTAGGAAAGATGGCAATCCTTCCACTTGTAAACCGTGAGATCCCGATCGTTGCGGATTATTATGTAGACAAAGAATTCGGAACAGGTGCTGTTAAGATCACACCGGCACATGACCCGAACGACTTCGAGGTAGGAAAGCGTCACAACCTTCCGGAGATCAACATCATGAACGATGATGCGACAATTAACGAGAAGGGTGGAAAATACGCAGGAATGGATCGTTACGAGGCCAGAAAGGCAATCGTAGCAGATCTTGATGAGCAGGGATACCTTGTAAAGGTTGTTCCGCACATGCATGCAGTAGGAACACATGATCGTTGTGGTACAACCGTTGAGCCGCTGATCAAACAGCAGTGGTTTGTAAAGATGGATGAGCTTGCAAAACCGGCGATCAACGCACTGAAGACTGGTGAACTTCGTTTCGTACCGGAGCGTTTTGACAAGATTTACCTTCACTGGCTTGAGAATATCAAAGACTGGTGTATCTCCCGTCAGATATGGTGGGGACACAGAATTCCGGCTTATTACTGTGATGAGTGCGGTGAATTTGTAGTTGCGAAAGAAGCACCGGAGAAATGCCCACACTGTGGATGTACACATTTCACACAGGATGAAGATACACTTGATACATGGTTCTCTTCCGCGTTGTGGCCGTTCTCCACACTTGGATGGCCGGAGAAGACAGAAGATCTTGACTACTTCTATCCGACAGACGTTCTTGTAACTGGATATGATATCATCTTCTTCTGGGTAATCCGTATGGTATTCTCAGGATATGAGCATACAGGAAAAGCTCCGTTTAACACAGTACTGATCCACGGTCTTGTAAGAGACTCTCAGGGACGTAAGATGAGTAAGTCTCTTGGAAATGGTATCGATCCGCTTGAGATCATCGACAAGTACGGTGCAGATGCCCTGAGATTGACACTGATCACAGGAAATGCACCTGGTAACGATATGCGCTTTTACAACGAGCGTGTTGAGGCAAGCCGTAATTTTGCAAACAAAGTATGGAATGCATCAAGATTTATCATGATGAACATGGAGAAGAACGTTGTAGAAGAACCGGAAGACTTCCTGCTGAAACCAGCAGATAGATGGATCCTTTCCAAGGTAAACAGCCTGACAAAAGAAATGACAGAGAACATGGATAAGTTCGAACTCGGTATCGCAGTTCAGAAAGTTCATGACTTTATTTGGGATGAGTTCTGTGACTGGTATGTAGAGATCGCAAAATATCGTATCTACCATGCGGAGGAAGATTCACAGTCCGCAAACTGTGCTCTGTGGGTACTTAAGACAGTACTTGGACAGGCACTGAAGCTTCTTCATCCATTTATGCCATTTATCACAGAAGAGATTTATGGAGCACTTGTACCGGAGGAAGAGTCACTGATGATGTCAAGCTGGCCGGTATACAGAGAGGATTGGGAGTTCCCATATGCTACAGAAGTTATGAAGCATGTAAAAGCAATCACACGCGGAATCAGAAATATGCGTGCTGAGATGAATGTTCCGAATAACAAACGTACAAAAGTTTACATCATCAGCAGTGATTCCAAACTGCTTACAGCACTTGAAGTATTCAAGGAATCTGTAAAACCGTTGATGCTGGCAAACGATATTATTCTTCACTATGAGAAGAAAGATGTTGCTGATGATGCAGTATCTATCGTTGTTCCGGGAGCAACAGTTTACCTGCCGCTGGAAGACCTTGTAGACTTCGAGCAGGAGAGAGAAAGACTGAAGAAAGAGGAAGAGAGACTCAACAGCGAGATAAAGAGAGCACAGGGAATGCTTGCAAATGAAAGATTCACAAGCAAAGCACCTGCAGATAAAGTTCAGGCTGAGCGTGATAAACTTGAGAAATATACAAAGATGCTTGAGCAGGTAAAAGAGAGAATCGATAGTCTCAGATAACTGTGGGGGGAGAAAAGCTGCAAAAAAGCAGGAAACTGTAAACAGCAGTTTAGACACAGTATCAGGTATTAGACGGCAAAAAGTCGCACGGCAGAAAGGAGCTAAGATCCCATGCCGTGCATTTTGCCTATAAGAAAGAGGTTATAGATGAAGCGGATTCATATTAAAAAACCAGATATCAAAGGATTTTTTACAAAGGTCAAAAATCTGAAACCGGAAGATATCAAGAGACACTATCAGGAGAAAAAAGCAAGACGCCAGAGAATCCTGGAACAGAGAAGAAACAGTAAATTTGCGAAAAAGATGCAGCCGGTTTATAAGTGGATGAACAGATTTTCACTTGTCCTTCATTATCTGCTGGCCTGTGTTTTAAATTTTTTGATTGAGATGATCTCAAGGCATTCCTTTTTTGAAGCATGGAGCTACATGACAGGAACACCGCTCGTGTTTCTGTTTAACGCATTTTTAATTTTCGCAACATTTATGATTGTTTATCTGTTCCGCAGACGAGTGTTTGTCAGAATTCTTCTCAGTGTATTCTGGCTGTTTTTGGGAGCATGTAACGGGTATCTGCTCCTGAAGCGAGTGACACCGTTCAATGCACAGGACTTGAAAGTTCTGTCAGATGCCTTGGAACTGACAAGCAATTATTTTAATGGCTTTGAGATCGTGATGCTTACCATTGGAATCGCAGCTGTTGTTTTGTGGGTGATTTCCATGTGGCGCCGCGGTGGGCAGTATACTGGAAAGATGCACCGCATTATTGCAGTGATCGCTGTTGTGGCATCCGGATTTGCCTATGTAGGGCTTACTGATGTTGCAATCGACAAGAGAGTGATCTCAAATTATTTTGGAAATATCGCATTTGCTTACGAAGACTATGGATTCCCATATTGTTTCGCAGCAAGTTTATTTAATACAGGAATCAATCAGCGGCCGGTTACAGCGAAGAGACGATGGCGGAGATCAACAAGGATGGATGCCTTAACGTGAGTGAGACAAGCCGTTCGAAAGAGGAGCTGCCGAATATCATGTTTGTCCAGCTGGAATCTTATTTCGATCCGACAGAGGTAGAATGGCTGAGATTTTCCGAGGATCCGATCCCAAATCTCAGAAAGCTTTATGCTGACTATTCTTCCGGATATTTTAAAGTTCCATCTGTTGGAGCAGGTACAGCGAATACAGAGTTCGAGGTGCTTACCGGAATGAATATGCGTTTCTTCGGACCGGGAGAGTATCCATACAAGACTTATGTGAAGACGACACCTCTTGAGAGTGCGGCGAGTGCACTTGCATCTCTTGGGTATGGTGCAGAAGCACTTCACAACAACGGCGGTAATTTCTACAGTCGTGCCAAAGTATACAACAACATGGGATTTGACCATTATACAAGTAAGGAATTTATGAATATCTTAAAGACGACGCCGAAGGGATGGGCGACAGACGATATTCTTGTTCCGAACATCATGGAGTCTCTGGATACAACAGACGGAACAGATTTTGTATGTACAATCAGTGTGCAGGGACATGGAGATTATCCGACAGAGCCAACCTTGGAAAATCCAGAGATCAAAGTGACCGGAGTGGAAGATGAAGGTAAGAGAAATGCATGGGAGTACTATGTAAATGAAGTTCATGAGATGGACAAGTTCGTCGGACAGCTGATTGATGCAATCGAGCAGAGAGGGGAACCGACAGTGCTCGTATTCTACGGAGACCATCTCCCGACACTTGGTCTGGAAGCGAAAGATCTGAAAGGAAAATATCTGTACAATACGAATTATGTTATCTGGGACAACATTGGACTGGAAAAGAAAGACGGGAATATCGCTGCTTACCAGATTATGGCAGATGTCTTTGATCGTTTGGATATTCATACAGGAACTATTTTCAATTACCATCAGCAGAGAAGACAGACAAAGAATTATCTTGCTGATCTGGAATTACTCCAGTATGATATCATGTACGGAAAACAGTATGTATACAAGGACAGTGGAGCTCCGATCACAGAAGGACATATGGTCATGGGGGTAAAGGATGCGACGATCACCAGTGTTGTGGAGCAGCTGAAAGGAACTTATAGCATTTACGGAGAGAACTTTACAAAACAAAGTAAGGTTTATATCAACGGAGAGAAGCAGACAACAAAATTCCTGAACAATACAAGATTGGATCTGAAAGAGTCAGAAATCAAAGATGGCGATCAGATCATGGTTGCACAGTGCGGTTCAAGCAATACAATCTTCCGTACATCGAAGACTTATGAATATACAGGAGGCCAGCTTGTAGAAGTGACAGACCAGGATACGGATGTTGAGAATGGAAGACAGGCCTTTGTAGAACAAAAGGAAGAAAAGAAAAAATGACCTATAAGGAAATCGTAACCTATATAGAAGAAATTCCAAGATTTACAAGAAAGCACTCTCTGGATCATACCAGAGAGATGCTTCTGTTTTTGGGAAATCCACAGAATGGAAAGAAGATCATTCATGTAGCGGGAACGAATGGAAAAGGTTCTGTATGCGCTTATCTAGATGCGATGCTCCGGGCAGAAGGAAAAAGCACCGGATTGTTTACTTCACCGCATCTGGTGAAAATGAATGAACGGATCGTTCTGAACGGAAAGCAGATCAGTGATGAGGATTTCTGCGAAGTATTTGAAGAGACTATGCAGGCTGTCCGCAGGATGCAGGATGCAGGATTGGAGCATCCGACATTTTTCGAATTTTTATTTGCAATGGCGATGAAAGCTTATGACAGAGCAGGAATGGAATACATTGTCCTTGAGACAGGACTTGGAGGTCGGCTGGATGCAACAAGTTCTGTAGAACCGGTCGCCTGCGTGATCACATCGATCGGTCTGGATCATATGGAATATCTTGGTGATACAGTGGAACAGATTGCGGGAGAGAAAGCAGGAATCATCCGGCCGGAAGTTCCGGTGTTTTTTGCACAGACAGCACCGGGAAGTGACTCTGTAATTGAAAAAACAGCAGAAAAAGAAGGCTGTTTCTGTAAAAAAATAGGGAAAGATGCGTACGAAATTCTCGGAATTGAAGATAAACATATTGCATTTTCCTGCGCAAGTGCTTATTATGGAACTACCACGTGGAAATTAAATAATATTGGAACCTATCAGCCGGGGAATGCACTGCTTGCGATGGAAGTGATGCGTTATCTTTTCAAAGAAAACGGTCATCCACAAGAGTGGAGAATAGCACTTGCCAGGGTGAAATGGGCAGGAAGAATGGAAGAGATTCTTCCAAAAGTATACGTTGACGGAGCGCATAATGTGAGTGCTATTCAGGCATTTGTAAGAAGTGTGCCGAAGAATCCAGATGGAAATATTATTTTATTTTCGGCGGTAAAAGATAAAGAATATGAAGAAATGATTTCGTATCTATGCAAACATGCTGATGCGGAAGAATATGTAGTAACATTGATCGATGGTGATCGTGCGACAGACGCACACATTCTAGGTGAACTGTTCCGGAAATATACAGAACAGCCGGTGACTGTGATTGAATCTGTCAAAGAGGCAATGCAGTATGTATTGCGGATTCAGGGGAGAAGAACGGTATATTGTCTCGGTTCTCTTTACCTGACAGGAATGATCAAAGAGATCATACAGGAATCTTTAAGCGGATGTGGGGAGGTTTGATTGCAGATGCTTAATTATGAAGAAGAACTTAGAAAATTCAAGCCAAGTCTCGAGGTGGACCAGATTGAGGAAGCTGTTTACAAGGAAGATCTGACAGATATGCAGGACATCGTAAAAGAGGTTATGGCAAAGAAAGAAAAAACGGTGAGAAGATAGAAAGATAGTGGTGGGTATAAATGGATTACACAAAGAAGATCATGTATCAGTCAAATTCCTGGTACAATGATGGACTGCGCAAAGCCCAGGTGAGAGATATGTCCGGGGCAATTGTTTCCTTGCAGCAGAGCCTGCAGTATAATAGGGAGAATATTGCGGCGCGGAATCTTTTAGGTCTTGTGTATTATGGCATAGGGGAAGTTTCAGAAGCTCTTGTGGAGTGGATCATCAGTAAGAATCTGTGCCCAAGAGATAATATTGCGGATTATTATATTAAAAAAGTACAGAATTCAGCGAATGAACTAGAATCACTGAATCAGGCGATTAAGAAGTTTAACCAGTGTCTGGTTTACTGTCAGCAGAACGGGGAAGATCTTGCGATCATCCAGTTGAAACAGGTGATCGCGTCTCATCCGACATTTTTGAAGGCGTATCAGCTTCTGGCTCTGATCTATATACAGATGAATCAGAATACAAAGGCAAGACAGATTCTTATAGAAGCAAAGAAATTAGATACAACAAATGAACTGACACTGACCTATCTAAGAGAAGTCACAAAACAGCGTGGCAGACACGGGAAGGATGCAGAGAGAAGTTTCCGGAAACCAAAAAGTGCAGCAGTAGAATATAGTCTTGGAAATGAGACGATCATTCAGCCAAAACGTTCTAAGATCCGGGACATGGCACAGCAGCTTGCATTTGCCAATATATTGATCGGAATGGTTCTTGGTGCTGCTTTGATCTGGTTTCTTGTTGCTCCGGCGGTGAATCAGAACCGCTCGGAGAAGTTGAATAATCAGATGCGTGCATACAGTGAACAGATCAACACACTGGAAGCACAGGTGAGTGCCCAGACAAGAACACTGGATCAGTATCGAACAGCCGGAGACGAGGCACAGAAAGCAGTTGATCAGGCAAAGGCAACATCTGACAGCTATGAGAAACTGCTTCAGGTTTCAAGTCAGAGCCGTTCCGGAAAATATAGTTATACGGATATGGCAGACGCGCTGCTTGAGATTACAAGAGATTCTCTTGGAGACAGTGGAAAAGAGATGTATGATACACTTTCTGATTCTATTTTCCCAACAGCATGCAAGAGAAGATATGCAGCCGGTGTAGATTCACTGGAATCAGAGGACTATGATCAGGCGATTGAGTACCTGACGAAGGTTGTGAAGATGGACGAAAGTTATAATGATGGACAGGCTATTTATCGTCTGGCACAGGCTTATCAGGGAAAAGGTGATACAGAGAATGCAAAGACCTGGTATCAGAAGATGGTAGATACTTATAATAATTCCAGATATATTGAGGATGCGAAAAAGCAGCTTGCAATTCTGAATGGAGATGCCAGTGCAGATACAAGTTCAGATAGTAGTTCAGTATCAGAGGACTCAGAAAATTCTGATAACTCCAATAGCTATGATAATTCTCAGGATAATGGAAATTCCGATAATTCTGACAATACAGAGGATAACGAATAAGATTACGAAGGAAAAGGATATGCGAAGAAGCATATCCTTTTTTAGCGTACGGATTCAGGTAATTAAATGGAAAATGAGAAAAGCAGGAGGCATGAAAATATATGAGATATCAGGTACAGGAAAATTGTCTGACGATCTATCTTCCAAGAGAGGTAGACCATCATAATGCAGATGAAATCAGGAAAGAAGCGGATGCAGTGATCAGCAGAAATCATATCAGATATGTGATCTTTGACTTTGACAGGACAGATTTTATGGATAGTTCAGGAATTGGAATCATTATGGGGAGGTATAAGACCGTTAGTCTGATCGGAGGAGAAGTCTGGGCGGTACATACGAACGAAAGAATCCGGAAGATTCTTACATTTTCAGGAGCAACAAAGATTATGCAGATTTATGAGGGGGAAGATTGATGGAGGCGAGTAATACACAGAATAATGAGATGGAGATCCGTTTTGACAGCAGATCAGAAAATGAGGGATTTGCCAGAGTATCAGTAGCATCCTTTTTGACACAACTTAATCCAACGGTGGAAGAAGTGGCAGATGTGAAGACTGCAGTGTCAGAAGCTGTAACGAATGCGATTATCCACGGATATGAACAGCGAGTAGAGACAGTAAGGATACACTGTAGTATAGAAAACCAGCTTTTTACAGTAGAAATATCGGACCGTGGGAAAGGTATTGCAAATGTAGAAAAAGCAATGGAACCGATGTTTACAACAAAACCGGAGGATGATCGGTCAGGAATGGGATTTTCTTTTATGGAAGCATTTATGGATAGTGTGGAAGTAGAGTCCAAGGTAGGGGAAGGAACCAGTGTAAAAATGACTAAGACAATAGGTAAAGGGAGCAGAATATGGACGACACAATCGCTTTAATCAGAAAGTCACATGACGGAGATAAAAAAGCGAGAGAAGAACTTGTCGAGAAAAATATAGGTCTTATCTGGTGCGTAGTAAAGCGATTTTACGGAAGAGGTGCAGAACCGGAAGACTTGTTTCAGATTGGAAGCATTGGACTGCTTAAGGCAATTGATAAATTTGATCTTTCTTATGAAGTACAGTTTTCAACCTATGCTGTTCCAATGATATCCGGAGAAATCCGACGTTTTTTGAGAGATGACGGAATGATAAAAGTCAGTCGTTCATTGAGAGAGCTGTCCTATAAGAGTCTGCAGGCGAGAGAAAAGATGACCAGGATACTCGGGAGAGAACCGACATTGAAAGAATTATCAGAAGAGCTTCAGATAGATTGTGAGGAGATCGTCCAGGCAATGGAGTCGTCAGTGGAGGTAGAATCCATATATAAGCCGATCCATCAGAAGGAGGGAAGCGAGATTCTTCTGATGGATAAGCTGGAAGAAAAAGACAGACAGGAAGAAAAGGTGCTTGACCGGATTGTATTAAAAGAAGTACTGGAAACACTTGAAGCGAAGGAACGGACGATCATTTATCTGAGATATTTTGCAGGAAAGACGCAGGCTGAGATAGGAAAGAAAATGGGAATGTCTCAGGTGCAGGTGTCAAGGACAGAAAAAAAGGTGCTGGAGCGGATGCGGAAAGAAATGAAGCGGTAGAGTTTACCATCTCTTCCAAAAAAACAATCCTGCTCCGATTCCTTTCCCTAATGCAACCATTACCACAAACACTGCGAGATACCGGACAATCCTTGCCCGTCTCATAAAAATGGGAAATACATTCAATATTTCTGCAAGTGCCATTGCCCAGCAACCAACAAAAATCCCTCCGAAAAGTCCATAAATTGCAAGAAATATCATTCTTCCAGGAAGATTAACTTCAAAAATCTGAAACAGGTTTCCAAGGATTGCACCGGCTGCTACCATATCTTCATAAATTAAAATATGATTGCCGGTATGGGTACGATCTGCAAAATCTGAGATCACACCAAGTTCCACAATGAAAGAAAAGACACCGCCAGCTACTACCATTCCGGCACTTAAACCAAGCAATGCCAGGAAAATTATCTGCAACAAGTTCATTTTCCAACCTCCAGTTCTTTCTTTTGTCGTGTGGCATTTTCTACTAAAGTTGTCTGGATATCATTTTCATAAAGACGCATCTGTACTTCCATCGGTGTAGGATCTACTGTAAAGCGTTTCTTACCAAAATGATTAAAAAATATTAGAATCCCGATCGCAAGCCCTATGGAATACGTGACTTCCAGAACAGAAAAACCATCTGTCTTCTTTCCCATGATCAGTTCATAAATCTGACCAAACAGCTTCGTTACCCCAACATCATTGTTGAATGCCATGATCGAGAAGGCAGATCCAAAGAAAATCACTGCTGATACCAGTATTACCTTTAAAATGTGCCAGAGAAGCGGTGGTGTTTTCTGATTTTCATAAGTAACAATAATATCTGTTTCTCCCAGATTCTGAATCTCAAGTCTGGGATACTGTTCATGAATACAGGCAATGATTTTCAACACGGAAATTACATAGCGCTGTTCTTTTTCCTCCCGGATCTTCAAGATCCGCAAAGTTTTTACTTTCATCAGGATGGCCTTGTCGGAACACTCCATATTCAGGAGGTCTCCTAACAAGATGTTTTGCTTTGATACCTCAACATTCCTGTCTGCTTTGAGATAAAGAGTTGTTGATTCAGATGCCATGGACGATCACCTCCAGTTTCTTATCCGGTAACGAATATTTCACAAGATATCCCTCATCACTTTGCATTTTCTTCTGCCCTTTCCAATAAAACAGACCAATAACAACTGCGCAGAGTAAGAGGATGATTAAAGCAAACCATCTCTTTTTCGTTCTGTTTTTCATTTCATCAGACCTCCTGAAGTGTTTTTTTACATTATTTGCAGCTTTAATAAAAATATACTTACATTCATTTTGTAATATCTTGACAATCAGTAAATCCTGCACTAAAATAAATACATAAGCAAAACCGAAACGTTTCGGTTTTAAAAATAAGGAGGACGATACGATGCCATTAGTTACATCAGAAAAGATGCTTTTAGACGCAAAGAAGGGTGGATACGCAGTAGGCGCATTCAATGTAGAGAATATGGAGATGGTTAAAGCAGTCATCGCCGCAGCGGAGGAGCTGAACGCACCGGTGATGCTTCAGACAACACCTTCTACTGTAAAGTACGGAACATTGGAGACATTTGCAGGAATCGTGAAAGCAGAAGCTGCGAAAACAAAGATCCCGGTATGCCTGCATCTGGATCACGGCAATAGCTTTGAACTTGCAGTCCAGGCAATGAAAGCTGGTTACACATCTGTTATGATTGACGGTTCCCACGAAGATTTTGAGAATAATATCGCAGTGACGAAGAAGGTTGTAGATGTAGCAAATGCATTTGGCATTCCGGTAGAAGCTGAATTTGGTAAAGTTGGCGGAAAGGAAGACGACCTTGAGGCTGATGCTGATACGAACACAGATCCGCAGGAAGCGAAAGAATTTGTAGAGCGCACAGGAGTTTCCTCTCTTGCAGTAGCGATTGGAACAGCGCACGGCTTTTATGTAGGAACCCCGGTTCTTGACAAGCCAAGAGTAAGCGCGATCAAAGAAGTTGTAGATGTTCCGCTCGTGCTTCATGGAGCTTCCGGACTGAGTGAAGAAGATGTAAGAGAATGTGTAGAGCGTGGAATGTGTAAAGTCAACTTTGCTACTGAGCTTCGTGTTGCATACACAGATGCCGTGAAGAAACTGCTTGAAGAGAAGCCAGAGACATTCGATCCGAAGAAACTCGGTGTTGTTGCGATGGAAGCCGTAAAAGAACAGGTGATCGCACGCATGAAGATGTGCGGATGTGATGGAAAAGCAGAATAAAATGAGTAATAGCTTACAAGATACAGAATAAGGAAATAAGCTTATGGGTGCAACGATGAAAGACATTGCCCGAGAGACAGGGCTTGGACTTGCAACAATTTCTTCTTATCTAAATGGAGGAAATGTGCGTGAGAAAAATAGAATCAAGATTGAAGAGGCAATTGAGAAGCTTCATTTTGAGGTAAATGAAGTTGCAAGAGGATTAAAGACAAACCGAACGAAGACCATCGGAATCATCTTGCCCGAGTTAAACAACATTTTCTTTTCAGAGATCATTACAGCAGCGGAAGATTTATTAAGAAGTCATGGATATGCGACGATGATCTGTGACTGCAGATCCGATGTGAAGCGAGAAGAAGAGGCGGCAGAATTCCTTCTTCACAGAAGAGTGGATGGCTTGATCATGATGCCAACCGGAGCAGAGAAGAAAGTATTTGATAGATTTAGAAAATCCGGAAGACCGGTTGTATTGATCGACCGAAGGATGGAGAACGGAGATTGTGACTGCGTTCTTGTAGATAATGAAGGAGCTGCGCAGAACGCAGTGAAACAGCTGATGAAAAAAGGCCATAAGAAGATTGGTATGATCACAGGACCGGATAATGTATATACAGCCAGAGAACGTCAACGAGGATATGAGCTTGCGCTGCAGGAATCATCAAAAGCTCAATCAGAACAACAATCAGATTTAAAAGACAAAACAGATAGAAAAGATACAAAACTTCTGGCAGATGGTAACTACACGATTGCCGGAGGAGCGAAAGCAATGCGCAAGCTTTATGAAGACAATCCGGATATGACAGCAGTATTTATCTCCAACTACGAGATGACAGTCGGAGCAATGATGGAGATCAATGATCTTGGAATTAAAGTTCCAAAACAGTTGTCTGTGATTGGATTCGATAATGTGGATTTTGCAAGAGCTGTAGTACCAAGACTGTCAATCGTGACACAGCCAACGGAACAGATTGGGCAAGCGGCAGCGAATCTGTTATTGAGCCGTCTCGAAGATAAGGATGAAACATCAGATAAAACATCAGACAAAACAGAAACAACAGAGACAATCTGGCTGAAAACCGGATTCGTAGAAGGAGAATCAGTGGCGGATATTTCATAAAGAGGAGGAGACCATGGGAGAATATTTATTAGGAATAGATATCGGAACCAGTGCCTGCAAGATTGCAGTCTTTGCAAAAGACGGAACCGTCAGGGCAACCGGAACCGGTGATTATCAGGTCTATTACCCATATCCTGGATGGGCAGAACAGAATCCGGAAGAATGGTGGGAAGCAGTTTGCGATGCAATCCCAAAGGTGCTCGCAAAGGGAAATATTTCCCCGGAAGAGATCAAAGGAATCGGGATCGATGGGCAGAGCTGGTCTGCAATCGCAGTAGATAAAGACGGAAATGTACTTACGAATACCCCAATCTGGATGGACACAAGAGCCACAGATATCTGTGAAGAATTCAATGAAAAGATTGGGAAAGACAAGATCTTCGAGCTTTGCGGCAACTCTTTGCAGCCGTCTTATACAACTGCAAAGATTATCTGGTATCAGAGAAACCTGCCGGAAGTCTATGCAAAGACTTATAAGATCCTTCAATCCAACAGTTATATTGCATACAAACTGACCGGTGTGATGACACAGGATCTTTCTCAGGGATATGGCCTTCACTGTTTCGATATGAGAACAGGAACCTGGAAGGAAGAGATGTGTCAGAAATTTGGATTTTCTTCTGAGCTATTGCCGGAAATTCATGCCTGTCATGAAGTGATCGGTGAGGTAAATGAGAAAGCTGCGAAAGAAAGCGGACTGGCGGAAGGAACACCGGTCGTGGCCGGAGGACTCGATGCAGCATGTGGAACTCTCGGCGCAGGAGTGATCCACAGCGGAGAGACACAGGAACAAGGTGGACAGGCAGGTGGAATGAGTATCTGTACCGACCAGTATCGTGCCGATGAGCGGTTGATCCTTGGATTTCATGTCGTGCCGGATTGCTGGCTCTTACAAGGCGGAACAACCGGAGGCGGCGGAGTGATGCGCTGGCTTGAACGGGAGTTCGGAGCTTACGAAAGAGAAGAAGGAAAACGTCAGGGAAAAAGCTCACTGGATTTATTTAATGAAGAGGCGGCAGCAGTAGCACCGGGAAGTGACGGAGTGATCTTCCTCCCATATATGTCCGGTGAGAGAACTCCAATCTGGGACCCAAACGCAAAAGGTGTCTACTACGGATTAGATTTCAGTAAGACAAAAGGACACTTCATCCGTGCGGCAATGGAAGGAACAGCATATGCATTGAAGCATAACCTTGATGTTGCGGAAGAAGCCGGAGCGAAAGTAGAAGTCCTGCGTGCGATGGGCGGATCAGCAAACTCCTTGTTGTGGACACAGATCAAGTCTGACATCACAGGAAAACCAATTGTTGTTCCATCCTCTGACACAGCAACAACACTCGGTGCAGTGATCCTTGCCGGAGTCGGAATCGGAATGTACAAAGACTTTGACGAGGCGGTGAAGCTTACTGTTGAAGAGAAGCGTTCCCACGAACCGAATAATGAAAACAGAAAAGTTTATGATAGAAATTACGAAACATATATAGAGCTTTATAAACAATTAAAGGACACTATGGCGAAAAACCATGAATAAGAAAAATTAACAAAAGATCAAAAAGGAGGATCTTGAAAATGAAAGCAGCAGTTGTATGCGCCAACGAAGACGTACAGTATCTTGATTACGAAGAACCGACACCGGGACCGGGCGAAGTTAAGGTCAAAGTAAAATGTTCCGGTATCTGCGGATCTGATATTCCACGAGTACTTCATAACGGAGTTCATTTCTATCCAATCGTACTTGGACATGAGTTCTCAGGAGATGTTGTAGAAGTAGGTGAAGGTGTAACAAAGGTTAAGGTTGGAGATCACGTATCCGGTGCACCGTTGAAACCATGTATGAAATGTGATGACTGTCAGAACGGAAACTTTTCTCTGTGCAAACATTACAGCTTTATTGGTTCCAGAGAGCAGGGATCCAATGCCGATTATGTAGTTATCCCAGAGCAAAATGCAGTTGTATATGATCCAGGCATTCCGTATGAACAGGCGGCCATGTTTGAGCCTGCAACTGTAGCGATCCACGGAGTGTTCCAAAATGATTATCAGGGCGGACAGTATGTTGCAGTACTCGGCGGCGGAACGATCGGAATGTTCACAATGCAGTGGTGCAAGATCTTCGGATCCAAGAAAGTTGTAGTTTTCGACATCAGTGATGAGAGACTTGAACTTGCGAAACGTCTTGGAGCTGACGAAGTTGTCAACACAACGAAAGGGAATTTCATGGAAGAGGCAATGGCGATCACAGGCGGCAAAGGATATGGATTTGTATTCGAGACAGCCGGACAGGTTCCGACCATGCATATGGCCTTTGAGCTTGCAGGAAACAAATCCCATGTATGCTTTATCGGAACACCACATGTGAATCTTGAGTTCACACCGGCAATGTGGGAGAACATGAATCGTAAAGAGTTCAAACTGACAGGATCCTGGATGTCCTACAGCGCACCGTTCCCGGGCAAAGAGTGGGAGCTGACAGCACATTACTTTGCAACAGGACAGCTGAAATTCGACAAAGGATTTATTTACAAAATGGTTCCGATGAGTCAGGCACAGGAAGCATTCCAGATGTTTAAGACACCGGGACTTGTACAGGGAAAAGTAATGCTTGTAAACGAAGATTAATCAGAGAGGGGGACAAGAGCTTTGATCTGTCAAAGCTCTGTACCGAATATGATACTTACAGTAACATTAAATGCAGCAATCGACAAAAGATATGTTGTGGAAGGCTATCAGGTCGGTGAAGTCAACCGTGTGAAAGAATGTGCGTATACGCCAGGTGGAAAAGGATTAAATGTATCCAAGCCGGCATCTATCGCAGGAGCGGAAGTGGTCGCAACAGGATTTGTCGGAGGTCATGCAGGAAATTATATCGAAGACGCGCTGAAACCATTTGGAATCAAGAGTGAATTCTATCATCTGGAAGAAGAGAGCCGATCCTGTATCAACATATGGGATGAAGTTAATCACGTGCAGACAGAATTTCTTGAGCCGGGATTCACGGTATCTGAGGAAGAATTTGAGGGATTCGAAAAACATTTCACAGAACTGGTGAAGAAAGCAGATGTTGTTGCTATGTCAGGAAGTGTTCCAAAAGGACTTGACGGAACAGCTTATCAGCGTCTTGTAAGAATCTGCAAAGAAGCAGGAAAGAAAGTCATCCTTGATACAAGTGGAAAACTGCTTGAGATGGGAATCGAGGCAAAGCCGACGATGATCAAGCCCAATATTGATGAGATCCGTATGTTGACAGGAAAAAGCTGCGACAACTTCCAGGATATGGTAGACGCGGCAAAACAGATTCATGCAGATGGAGTCGAGATCGTAGCAGTGTCACTCGGTGGAGACGGTTCCTTTGTCGTATGTGACGACGGAATCTTTCGCGCACGCGTGCCGAAGATCGATGCGGTAAACACAGTAGGATGCGGAGATTCCATGATCGCCGGGTTCGCTCTTGGACTTAGCGAAGGACTTTCGGTTGAAGAGACATTGAAGAAAGCAAGTGCGATCTCAGCGGCAGCAGCACTTAGAGAAGAAACAGGCTTCTTTGTAAAAGAAGATATGGAAAAGATTTATCCACAGGTGGAAATTGAAAAGGAGAGTTATCATGGGTGAATTTATTAATCCGGCAGATGTGCCAAAAGTAAAATTCTACACAGGTGATGAAGCACCATGTATCGGAATGGGAACCTTTGGTTCCGACAGATTTACAGCAGATCAGATTGCTGAAGCAGTAGACGGAGCAATCAAAAGCGGATACCGCATGTTTGATTGTGCCGCATGCTACGGAAATGAACCGGAGATCGGTAAAGTATTTAAAAATGCATTTGATGAGGGAATCGTAGAACGTAAAGATCTCTTTATTATGACAAAAGTATGGAACGATATGCACGAACATGTCGAAGAAGCTTGCAAGAAAAGTATCGCAGATCTCCAGTGTGATTATGTGGATATGTATTATATTCACTGGCCATTCCCGAATTACCATGCACCAAAATGCGATGTAGAGTCAAGAAATCCGGATTCTAAACCATTCAGTGTGGAAGAATTCATGAATACATACAGACAGTGTGAAAAACTCGTCGAAGACGGACTGACAAGATTCATCGGAATCTCCAATATGACAATTCCGAAACTCGAAGCAGTACTTCCATTGATGAAGATCAAACCGGTTGCCTGTGAGCTTGAGATCCATCCTTGCTTCCAGCAACAGGAACTTTACGATTACCTCGTAGCACACGATATCCAACCGGTAGGGTATATGCCAATCGGTTCTCCGATGAGACCGGAGAGAGACATGTGTCCGGAAGATGTAGCAGATCTGCAGACCCCGGTTATGCAGGAGATTGCGAAGGCTCATAACTGCCACCCGGCGATCATTGCACTGAAATGGGCAAGACAGAGAGGCGAGATCGCAATCCCGTTTTCACTTCACAATTATGTAAGCAACTTAAAAGCAATGACAGAAGATCCGCTGACAGAAGAAGAGATGGCGAAGATTGCAACACTCGAAAAAGGAAACCGCCTTGTAAAAGGACAGGTGTTCTTGTGGCATGGAGCAAAAGACTGGCATGATCTTTGGGATGAAGATGGAGAAATCGTGACATTGTAAAAAATAAGATAAAATGATGTTGAGAGATACAGTTCTTGTAGGAAGGTGAGACTTTTTACAGGAACTGTATTTTTATTTATAAAAAAATTAATTTTTTTTCTTTGAACTGGCATAACATTTAAAAAGTTGAAAATATACTCCTTAAGGAGTATAGTAAAAACATAATAAGTTATCAC